>JACMOY010000047.1 GCA_014377795.1 Actinomycetota bacterium
CCGTCCCCCCGCCGTAAACCGGGGGCGGGTGAGCCCCTCCCGGCCGCCGGCCGCCGCGGCTGCGGCGCCGGGTGAGGCCACCCGCGAGGCCGCCCGGCGGCGCCCCTTCGCGGTGATCAGCCACCCGGACGCCGGCAAGTCGACGCTGACCGAGGCGCTCGCCCTGCACGCCCACGTCATCGGCCAGGCGGGCGCCGTCCACGGCAAGGCCGGCCGGCGCGGCACGGTCTCGGACTGGCAGGACATGGAGCGGGACCGCGGCATCTCGATCACGTCGGCCGCGCTGCAGTTCTCCTACCGCGACCACGTGGTCAACCTGCTCGACACCCCCGGCCACGCCGACTTCAGCGAGGACACCTACCGCGTGCTGTCGGCGGTCGACGCCGCGGTGATGCTGCTCGACGCCGCGAAGGGCCTCGAGCCGCAGACGCTCAAGCTGTTCCAGGTGTGCCGACACCGCGGCATCCCGGTGATCACGGTGGTCAACAAGTGGGACCGGCCCGGCCGCGACGCCCTCGACCTGATGGACGAGATCTCGACCCGGATCGGCCTCAAACCCACGCCGCTGACCTGGCCGGTGGGCGAGGCCGGCGACTTCCGCGGCGTGCTCGACCGACGTACCGGCGACATGGTGGCCTTCACCCGCACCGTCGGCGGCGCGGGCATCGCCGGCGAGGAGCACCTGGACGCCGACGCCGCCCTCGAGCGCGAGGGCGACGCGTTCGCCGAGGCCGTCGACACCGGCGAGCTGCTCTCGGCCGACGGGTCCGACCACGACCAGGCGGCGTTCCTGGCGGGACGCACCACGCCGGTGCTGTTCGCGTCGGCCTTCCTCAACTTCGGCGTCGGCCAGCTGCTCGACGTCCTGCTCGAGCTGGCGCCTGCGCCCGAGGACCGCCCGGACGAGGCCGGCGTGCCACGGCCGATCCAGGCCCCGTTCAGCGCCCTGGTGTTCAAGGTCCAGGCGGGGATGGACCGCGCGCACCGCGACCGGCTGGCGTTCGCCCGCGTCTGCTCGGGTGTCTTCGGGCGCGGCATGGTCGTCACGCACGCCGCCACCGGCCGCCCGTTCACGACCAAGTACGCGCACTCGGTCTTCGGCCGCGAGCGCACCACCCTCGACCAGGCGTTCCCCGGCGACGTCATCGGGCTGGTCAACGCCGGCAGCCTGCGCGCCGGCGACACCCTGTACAGCGACGACGCGGTGGCCTTCCCGCCGATCCCGAGCTTCGCCCCCGAGCACTTCGCGTCGGTGCGCGCCCAGGACGTCAGCCGCTACAAGCAGTTCGCCCGCGGCATCAGCCAGCTCGAGCAGGAGGGCGTCGTCCAGGTGCTGCGCTCAGACTTGCGCAGCTCACAGGCGCCGGTGCTCGCGGCCGTCGGGCCCATGCAGTTCGAGGTGGTCGAGCACCGCATGGGCGGCGAGTTCAGCTCACCGGTGCGCCTGGACCGGCTGGACTACTCGGTGGCCCGGCGGGTGCAGCCGCAGGACGTCGTGGCACTGAACGGTGAGCGCGGCGTCGAGGTGCTGACCCGCGGCGACGGGGCCCTGCTCGCGCTGTTCACCGACATCTGGCGGGTTCGCTCGGTCGAGCGCCAGCTGCCCGAGGTCGTCCTCGAGCCCCTGGTCGCCGCCACCGACTGACCCCGCCCACCCCCGCCCCCGGAACCCCGCACTTTGCTCACTAAGTGACGTTCCCCACGCTGGCGGATCCGCACTTGACACACAAAGTGGCGCTTGGTGAGGACGGGGGCGGGGGAGCGGGTCACCCGAGCCGACCAGCCCGGCGGCCGACGTACCGTTGTCAGGTCTCCATCGCACCCCCTGAGCCCCACGCCCTGCCCCGCACCCTCGGCGAGCTGCGCGCCAGCGGCCACGAGCAGCGCACCGTCAAGGCCGAGCTGCGCCACAACCTGCTGCAGCGCATGCGCGCGGGCCTGCCCCGCTTCGAGGGCATCGTCGGGTTCGACGACACCGTGCTGCCCGAGGTCGAGCGCGCGCTGCTCGCCGGCCACGACATGGTGCTGCTGGGTGAGCGCGGCCAGGGCAAGACCCGGCTGATCCGCAGCCTGGTGGGGCTGCTGGACGAGTGGACGCCGGTCATCGAGGGGTCCGAGCTCAACGAGCACCCCTACGAGCCGCTCACCCCGGCCTCGCGGCGACGGGCGAGCGAGCTCGGCGACGCCCTGCCGGTCGGCTGGCTGCACCGCTCGCTGCGGTACGGCGAGAAGCTGGCCACCCCCGACACCAGCGTCGGCGACCTGGTCGGCGACGTCGACCCGGTGCGGGTCGCGCAGGGTCGCACCCTGGGCGACCCCGAGACGATCCACTTCGGGTTGGTTCCGCGCACCAACCGCGGCGTCTTCGCCGTCAACGAGCTGCCGGACCTGGCCGAGCGGATCCAGGTGGCCCTGCTCAACGTGCTGGAGGAGCGCGACATCCAGGTGCGCGGCTACCAGCTGCGGCTGCCGCTGGACCTGCTGCTCGTGGCCAGCGCCAACCCCGAGGACTACACCAACCGCGGCCGGATCATCACCCCGCTGAAGGACCGGTTCGGCGCCGAGATCCGCACCCACTATCCGCTGGACCTGGACGTCGAGCTCGACCTCGTGCGACAGGAGGCGGACCTGTGCGCGACGGTCCCCACGCACGTGCTGGAGGTCGTGGCCCGCTTCACCCGCGCCGTCCGCGAGTCACCGGCCGTGGACGCCCGCTCGGGGGTCTCGGCCCGCTTCGCCGTCGCGGCCGCCGAGACGGTCGCCGCCTCGGCCCTGCGCCGGGCCGCGCTGCTCGACGAGCCCGAGCCGGTGGCGCGGGTGGGGGACGCCGAGTCCGTCGTCGGCACCCTGCGCGGCAAGGTCGAGTTCGAGAGCGGGCAGGAGGGCCGTGAGATCGAGGTGCTCTCCCACCTGCTGCGCACCGCCGTCGCCGAGACGTTCCGGGCCCACCTGGCGGGGCTGGACCTGTCGGGGTTCGTCGCGCTGGTCGCCGACGGCGAGAGCATCGAGACGGGCGAGCTGGTCAGCGCCGCCGAGGTGCTGCAGCAGGTCGGCAGCGTCGCCGGCCTCGCCAAGGTGCTTGACCGGCTCGGCATGGGTGACGCGCCCACGCCAGGCGAGGCGGCCGCCGGCATCGAGCTGGTGCTCGAGGGGCTGCACCTGACCCGGCGGCTCGCGAAGGACACGACGGACGACGGCCGCACCGTCTACGGCGGCTAGAGGTGAAGCGGCGCAACCGGTACGGCGCGTGGCGCGGCGGGGCCGACCCGCTCGCGCCGCCATTCGACGTCCGCGCCGCGGTCGACTCCGTGGGTGAGGAGGTGCTCGCCGGCGGCAGCCTGCGTGACGCCCTGCGCGACCTGCTGCGCCGCGGCCAGGACGGTGAGCGCGGCCTGGACGACCTGCACGAGCGGGCCCGACGGATGCGCCGCGAGGCGATGCGTCGCGGCCGCCTCGACGGCGCCGTCACCCGGGCCCAGTCGCTGCTCGACCAGGCGCTGGCCGCCGAGCGGGACGAGCTGAGCCGGCGCGACGACGATGAGGCGGCTTTCGCGCAGTCGCGGCTGGACGCGCTGCCCCGCTCGACCGCCCGCGCCGTGCAGGAGCTCAGCGACTACGACTGGGCGAGCGACCAGGCGCGCGCCGACTATCAGAAGATCCTCGACCAGCTGCGCGAAGACGTTCTGCAACAACGGTTCTCGGGTCTGAAGGATGCGCTGCAAGGCGCCGACCCCGCCCGCGACCCGCAGGCCGCGGCGACGATGCAGCAGATGCTGGGCGACCTGAACGACCTGCTCGGCAAGCACGCTCGTGGCGAGGACACCGAGGACGCGTTCCGCGAGTTCATCCAGCAGCACGGCGCCTTCTTCCCCGAGCAGCCGCAGGACGTCGACGAGCTCATCGACCAGCTCGCCCGCCAGGCGGCAGCGGGCGAGCGGCTGATGCGCTCGCTGTCGCCCGCCCAGCGTGACGAGCTCGCGCAGCTGATGGCCCAGGCCTTCGGCGATGCCGGGATCGCCGACCAGATGGCGGCCCTGAACGAGAACCTGCGATCGCTGCGCCCGGACCTGCGCTGGACCTCGGGCGAGAAGGTGCGCGGTGACCAGCCGCTGGGCTACGGCGAGGCGACCGCCGCGCTGTCCGAGGTCGCCGACCTCGACGACCTGCTCGAGCAGCTCGGCCAGGAGCACCCCGGCGCGACCCTGGACGACGTCGACGTCGAAGCCGTCGAGCGCCAGCTCGGCCGTGCGGCCGCGGACGACGTGCGCCGGTTGCAGGAGCTCGAGCGGGAGCTGAAGCGCCAGGGGTGGGTCACCCGCGACGCCGAGGGCTTGACGCTCAGCCCGAAGGCGTTGCGGCGCCTGGGTTCCACCGCGCTGCGCAGCGTCTTCGCCCAGATCGAGTCCGGACGCCGTGGCGCCCACGACCAGCACTCCGCCGGCGCCGCGGGCGAGGTCACCGGCGCCTCACGCGCCTGGGAGTTCGGCGACGACCAGCCTCTGGACGTCGTGCGCACCGTCGGCAACGCCGTCCGCCGGTCCATGGCCACCGGCGGGTCGGTGTCGCTGTCCGTCGAGGACTTCGAGGTGGTCGAGACCGAGCGGCGCGCCTCGGCAGCGGTGGCCCTGTGCGTCGACCTGTCGTTCTCGATGGTGTCCGAGGGCCGGTGGGGCCCGATGAAGCAGACGGCACTGGCGCTGTCGCACCTTGTCGAGACCCGGTTCCCGCAGGACGCGCTGCAGATCATCGGTTTCGGCCGTCACGCCCAGTCGCTGACCATCACCGAGCTGGCCGGCATCGAGCCGGACTACGTCCAGGGCACCAACCTGCAGCACGCCCTGCAGCTGGCCGGCCGCCACCTTCGTCGCCACAGCGACGCCGACCCGGTCGTCCTGGTCGTGACCGACGGCGAGCCGACGGCGCACCTGGAGGACGGCGAGGCGGTGTTCTCGTGGCCCCCGATGCGCGAGACGGTGCGGGCGACCGTCGCCGAGGTCGACCACCTGACCCGCTACGGCGCGTCCCTCAACGTGTTCATGCTCGGTGAGGACCCCGGACTGCGGCGGTTCGTCGACGCGATCGCCCGTCGCAGCGGCGGGCGGGTGCTGACGCCGTCCGCCGCCGACCTGGGCCAGTACGTCGTCCAGGACTACCTGCGGGCCCGGCGCGGGCGGCGCTGACTCAGGCGCCGGCGCGGACGCCGAGCTCGGCCGCCAGCTCGGACAGCACCTGCGAGCAGCCGGCGTCGACGTGCAGGTCGGCGAGGGGGTCGCCGCGGGTGGGGCCACGGTTGACGATGACGACGGGAAGGTCGAGCTCGCGGGCCCGGCGCACGAAGCGCAGCCCCGACTGCAGCGTCAGCGAGGAGCCCACCACGAGCATCGCCCGCGCCTGCGCCACCATCGCGTAGCAGCGCTCGACCCGCTCGCGCGGGACGCTCTCGCCGAAGAAGACGACGTCGGGCTTGAGCGCACCGCCGCACACTGCGCAGGGCACCAGGTGGAAACCGCTGACGTCGCTGAGCACGGCGTCGCCGTCAGGGGCCAGCTCGACGAACCCGCGGTCGGTGAAGCCGGGGTTGGCCTGGCCCAGCCGCTCGTCCAGCACGGCGCGGCTGCTGCGCTCGCCGCAGCGCAGGCACAGGACCGTGTCGATGCGCCCGTGCAGGTCGACGACCTGCTCGCTGCCGGCCGCCTGGTGCAACCCGTCCACGTTCTGGGTGATGACCCCGACCACGGCACCTGCCGACTGCAGCCGGGCCACCGCCCGGTGCCCGTCGTTCGGTAGCGCCCCGCCCATCGTCCGCCACCCGAGGTGGCTGCGGGCCCAGTAGCGCTGCTGCGCGGCGAAGCCGGACACGAACTCCTGGTAGGTCATCGGGGAGCGGGGCGGCGAGTCCGGGCCGCGGTAGTCGGGGATCCCCGAGTCGGTCGACAGCCCCGCGCCCGAGAGCACCACCACCTCGCGGCCGGCCAGCAGGTCCGCGGCATCGGCCACGGAGGGGATCTGGACCACCATCGGATCCTAAGCGGCCGGTCAGCGACCGGCGAGGTCGTCCTCGATCCACCGCGCCAGCGGCGCGGGGTCGGGCAGGCGACCCGCGTCCGCGCACACCCCGACCGTGACGGTGCCGGCGTAGCTGAGCACGCTGACGCCCACGCCGACGGCGCCGGTCTGCGGGACGAAGAAGATGATCCGCTCGACCCGATGGCCGGCGAGGTCGACCGGCGCCCCCGGGCCGCGCACGTTCGTGACGACCGCACTGGCCCGGGCGCCGAGCACCCGCACGGCCACGGCCGAGACGGCGGTGGGCAGGGTGCCGAGGACGGTCAGGCCCACGAAGGTCGCGACCGCCTCGCTGCGCACCCGCCCGCGCCACGCGCCCTGCCCGATCGCGGTCGCCCGCCGAGCGGGGTCCGGTTCGGTGAGCGGCAGGTCGACGAACACCAGGCCGAACCGGTTGCCCAGCTGCGGCCCGACGACGGTGCCGCGTGGTCGCAGGTCGACCGGGACGAGCACGCGTAGGTCGACGGGCCGGTCGCCGCCGGCCACCAGCTGTCGTCGAAGCCCGGTCGTCACCGCCGCGAGGACGGCGTCGTTGACGGTGCCGTCCCGGCGGCGCACCAGGGTCAGGGGGACCCCGTCGCTGCGGGCGACGACCTTGCGCGTGCTCAGCCGGCCCCGCAGGTGGTGTCGCGGCTCGGGCGCCGTCAGCGGCACCCGGACCAGCGTCGTCAGCACACCCAGGGCCGTTCGCAGCAGCGTGAGCGGCCTTCGTGGGCTGGGCTCGGGCGGTGGGCCGGCTCGGATGACCGGGTCACCGGAGCCGGCGGGGTCGGTCAGCGCGAGCAGCACCTGCACCAGTGCACCGCCGTCGCCGACGCAGTGGTGCACCCGCACGACCAGCGCGGCCCCGCCGTCCCGGTCGGTGACCAGGTGCATCTGCCACGGCGGCCGGGACGGGTCGAGGGGGCGCGCCATCAGGTCGGCCACGACTCGGTCGAGCACGACGTCGACCGGCTTGTCGACGTGCACCCGCGTCAGGTGCGCGGCGAGGTCGAAGCCGCCGTCCGTCTGCCAGTACCGCAGCGGCGACCAGCGGTGGCGACGCACCGGGGTGCGGCGAAAGCCCGGGTGGGGCGCGACCAGCCGCTCGCGCAGCACCCGGAGCAGCGCCTCGTCGTCCGGGGCACCGTCCAGCACG
>JACMOY010000412.1 GCA_014377795.1 Actinomycetota bacterium
GGTGCGGTGGTCGTCGATGGTGTCGGGCGCGGCGGCGTGCTGCGCGATGGCGTCGCGCCCGGTGTGGTCGGTGCGGGTGTGGGACGCGGTGCGCTCGCGGCGGGGGGTCGGACGCCCGGTGGTGCGCCCGAGCCGAACGCCCACCCCTCGACGCTGCCCGGCGGGGGGTCGAAGCTGCCGGCGCCCAGGGTCGAGTACGTCCACGCGCCACCGGGCCGGGCGTGCCAGTACGACCAGTACGCCGAGGCCGGTGCCCCGTTGCACGGGTCGGGCGCCCGGTCGATGGTGCAGACGAAGCCCGGCTGACGCGGCACGAAGGTGTACGCGTGGCCGGCGGACGACAGGGCGGCCAGACCGCTCCCGGGGTCGCCGGACGCGCACCGCGTCGAGGTGCCGCCCGCCGCACCGGCGTCCACGACCACGCTCACGCCGCCGGCCACGCACCCGGCCGCCGTGGCTGCGGGGGCCGTGGCCACGGCGGCCGAGCCGAGAACGGCGGCGGCCACCATGGCGACGGCGGATCTGGTCGTCGTGACGCGGGGTGCGGCTGACCGGGCCGGAGCGGTCACGCGTGCCGGCCGGCGCGGCGCCGGCTGGCGAAGAGCAGGATCAGACCGAGGAACAGCAGCACGAACCCCGATGCGACCGGTGTCAGCAGGTCGGCCCCGGTGCGGGGCAGGTCACCCTGCGCGGCGACGGCCGGCGGCGGCGTCCCGGCCCCGGTGGAGGTGCCGGCGACGACCTCGGGCGTCGAGGTGCTGCTCGAGCTGGACGCGGTGCTCGGGGTCACGGTGGGCGGCCGGGTGGCCGTGCTGCTCGTGGGGACTGCCGAGCGGCTGGTCGTGGGGCTGGCTGTCGCGGTCGGCGTGCCCGTCGGTGCGGTCGTCGGGACTGCGGTGGCCGTGTCGCAGACCGGTGCGACCGCGGGCAGCGGTGCCGGGCCGACGGTCAGGAACGAGCGGGCCGCCAGCGCCGCCAGCGCCTGCGCGGTGGCGAACAGGTTGCTGCTCGGTGAGCTGCTCGGGACCGTCGGCAGGCCGCCGTCGGGGTTCTGCACCGAGCGCAGGTACACCACGGCGGCGGCGGTCGAGGCCCGGGCAGCGGTCAGGCCGAGCGCGGCGTACGCGGTGCTGTTGACGTTGGCGACCGGGGTCTTCGTCGGGTCGACGGCGCTGCTGGTGAACGACCCGTCCGCGCTCTGGTGGGTCTGCAGGTAGGCCAGGGCAGCGGCGGCCGGGCAGCCGGCGTCGGCCGCGACCAGGGCCTGCAGGGCCAGACCCGAGGCGTCGGCGCTGGACGCGCAGGTGCCGCCGAACGCGTCCGGGAACCCGCCGTCGCTGCACTGGGCGGCGATGAGGGCGTCGATGGTCGGGCGCGGCGCGCCACCGGCGCGCTGCAGCGCCAGGACGTCGAACGCCTGGCCCAGCGGGTTGGAGAAGTCACCGAAGGCGCTGTCGTCCAGGAACCGGCCGGTGGGGGAGGCGAGGGTGCGCAGCTCGGCGAGCAGGTCGAGGCCGCCGAAGGAGGTGGGGTCGTTGCCGGTCACCTGCGCGACGACGGCGAGCTTGCCCGTCGGGCCGGCGTAGTTGGCGTCCGGCTTCTCACCGAAGGACGGGTCGCCGTGCACGTAGGCGGCGGCGTTGGCCTTGAGGTAGGCCACCACCTTGGCCAGGGCCGGGCCTTGGCCACCGGCGGCAGCCAGACCCAGCGCCACGTCCGCGGTCTGCCCGAGGTCGGGGCCGAACGGGCCGACCACGTGGTCACCGCCGGCGAGCGAAGCCACGACGAAGGACGATGCGCGGTCGACCGCGGTGCCCGTCGGGCTGGTCGCCGCGACCACTCTCAGCGTCGGACCGGGCCCGACAGTCGTCGTCGTGGGGCTGGGGGTGGCGGCTGTGGTCGAGCTGGGCGAGGCGGTGGGGACCGCGCTGGGTGAGGCGGTCGGCGTCGTCGCGCTGGTGTTGGGGGAGGGGGTGGTGTCGGCGTACGCGGGAGCGGCGCTGAGGATCGCCAGCGCCCCGAGGGCACCACCGACCA
>JACMOY010000413.1 GCA_014377795.1 Actinomycetota bacterium
CCAACCCGGCGATGACCCAGGACCGCGTTTGGTGGGTGGCTGACGTGTTGGCCGGCCTGGACGCCTACCCCGCCTACTACGTGCACATGGCGCCCGCCAACAGCCGCGGACCGTCGGCCGTCGGCCTGGGCGCACCTCGACCCGCAGACCGGTCCGCGGTAGCCGGCCGGATCGCCGCCGGCGACTGGGTCGTCGACCTGCGGGGCCGCGCCGCCTTTGCCGACGCTCACGTCGCTGGAACGGTCAACATCGGCCTGGACGGTCAGTTCTCCACCTACCTGGGCTGGCTGGTCCCCTGGGGCGCCTCGCTCACCGTGCTCGGCGACACCGCCGAGCAGGTCGCAGAGGCACAGCGCGAGCTCGTCCGGATCGGGATCGACCGGATCGACGGTGCAGCCACCGGCGAACCGTCGCAGTGGAGCGACCGCGCTCTCGGCAGCTATCGACGCGCAGCCTTCACCGACCTCGCGGCCGTGCGCCACCACCGCCACGTCACCGTGCTGGACGTCCGCCTGGCCGGCGAGTTCGCGTCCAGCCACGTCGACGGTGCGCTCAACCTGCCGCTGCACGAGCTGTCCGAGCACCTGGACGACATCCCCGCGGGTGAGGTCTGGGTGCACTGCGCCAGCGGCTACCGGGCCTCGGTCGCCGCCTCGATCCTGGCCACCCGCGCGATCCCGGTCGTGGTGGTCGACGGCAGCTTCGACGAGCAGGCAGCACACGCTGGGCTGCCCCTCACGGACGGCGCCGTCGAGACAACCAGCCATCGCGCATGAGCCCGCTCGCTGCGACCGTGGCCGTGCTGGCCGGTGGGGTGATCGGACTCAGCCTCGGTGCGCTCGGTGGCGGGGGCTCGATCCTCGCGGTCCCGGTGCTGGTCTACGCACTCGGCGAGAGTGCGAGCCAGGCGACCACGGGCTCGCTGGTGGTCGTGGGCACGACCGCGTTGATCGGGGCCGTGGCGGCCTGGCGGCGCGGCAGCGTGATGCTGGGCCGCGGCGCGGCCTTCGCTGCCGTCGCGGTGCTCGGCGCTGCTGCCGGGGCGCGAGCTGCGGTGCACGTGACCGAACCCGTGCTGCTGGCGGCCTTCGCCGTCCTGATGCTCGCGGTGGGCGCGGCGATGACGGTCCGACAGCTGCGCGGGCGCGGGGCTGGGCCCGAGTCGACGGCCGTTGCCGACGAACCCATCCTGACGCTCTGGCCCGTCTTCAGCTGCCGGTGTCCGCGAGCGCTGCAGGTGGTCGCGGCCGCCACCGCGGTCGGGCTTCTCACCGGCTTCCTCGGCGTCGGCGGCGGTTTCCTCGTCGTCCCCGCCCTGCTGCTGGTCCTCAACCTGCCCATGCGGTTCGCGGCCGGGACCTCGCTGGTGGTCATCACGATCACGAGCGTCGTCGCGCTGTCCGTGCGCGCCGGATCAGGTGCGCAACCGGACTGGGGGGTGGTCCTGCTGCTCACCGCGGCCTCGGTGGCAGGCGCCCTGATCGGTGCCCGGGTCGCGGCCCGCACCGACACCCGCCGGCTGGCCGCAGCCTTCACGGTCCTGGTCCTCGTCGTTGCCGTCTACACGGCGGCCAGGGCTCTACCAGCCCTGGCCTGAGGGCGCGAACTCGTTCCAGCACAACCCGTGCACCACTATCCGACGGAGCCCTCCATGTGCCGATCAACCACCTGCCGGACCTGCGGCAAGACCACCTGGGCCGGCTGCGGCCAGCACGTCGACCAGGTCATGGCCCGCGTACCGCGCGCCGACCGCTGCCCGGGGCACCCGCAGGCCGCCAAGCCCGCCGGCGGGTCCTTCCTACGCCGCGTCCTGGGCCGCTGAGGGCCCAGACGGACCAGCGACTCGGCGTACGACGTGGTCAACGACTCGCCCCGAGCGGCCTCGACACGCTGCGCGCTGAGCGTCTGGCCCGTCGGGTGGGGTCTTGGTGCGGACCTTCGTCGTGCGCTCGCGCGGGGACCTGCAGATGGTCGCTGAGGCGGACCTGCACCTGCAGAGAGGGTCGATAGCATTCACACGATGACCGGCGCCCCGTTCGACAGGATCAGGCTGGCCGCGCTGCGCTACGCCGTCAACGACGAAGCCGAGCAGTACGTCGCCGTGATGCGCGTCTTCACCGACGGCACGGCAGGGCTGTTGTCGGACCTGTCCGCCAGGGAGGTCGCTGACCGTCTGGTCGCGACGCACGGGATCGAGCTCGACGTCGACCTGGTGGACGCCCGACTGTCCTACCTCGTCCAGTCGGGCAACCTGACCCGCAGTCCCCGTGAGACCGAGGCGCGCAGCATCCGCGAGTACCTCACGGCTCGGGCCCGCTACCAGCTGACCCAGCGCGGCGAGCTGGTCCATCGCCAGGTCGAGGAGCTGCTCAGCGCCACCGACGAGGTTCGCGAGGTCTCCACCGAGATGCTCGGAGGCATCCTGGCGGGCCTGCGTGCCCTGGCTGCCTACGACGAGACGTCCATCGCCGAGGTGGACCCCGATGTCGTGGCGGCCCAGGTGGCCACCGTGTTCGCGCAGTTCGAGCGGCTCGTCACGAGCACCCGGGCGTTCTACGCCAACCTCAGCCAGGTGCTCGCCCGCTACGACCTGCGCCGTGAGGACTTCCAGGCCTTCAAGGCGGCTCTGCTGGACTACCTGCAGCGGTTCGTCGACCAGATCGCACGCACCATGCCCCAGATCGGCGACCTCATCGAGTCGACCGACCCCGTCCTGCTCCTCTCCAGAGCCAATGCGGGAGCGCGGCTGGTCAACCTCGACGGCACCCGGGCGGTTCGCTCCAGCGGACTCGCCGAGCAGGACTGGGTCGGCCTGCGCGCCTGGTTCCTCGGTGCGCCGGGACGACGCAGCGACGCGGAGGAGGTCAGAACCCTCGCCACCCGTGCCATGCGGGCCCTGCTGGTCAACCTGCGGCGCCTGTCCACCAGCACCGACCGAGAAGTCAGCCGCTACGTCGACCTGGTGCGACTCGCGCAGTGGTTCGACGCGAGCGACACCGAGCAGGCGGCGGCCCTGTGGGCGGCTGCGTTCGGCCTCTACCCGGCGCGGCACCTCGGGTTCCTCGCCCAGGCCGACGGCGACCCGCTGCCCGCGACGAGCAGCTGGTGGCGGGCCCCGGTGGCCGACGTCCCGGTGATGCTGCGGGCCAGCGGTGAGCGCAAGGCCAGCGGCGCGACGCCCCGGCGGGCGGACTTCGGGGCCGTCAAGGCACGGGGACTGCGGGAGCGAGCCACCGCCGAGGCCGAGCGGACGGCGGCGCGGGTGGAGCTGAGGACCCACGCCGGAGCGCCGCTCGTCGACGTCCGGCTCAGTGACGC
>JACMOY010000414.1 GCA_014377795.1 Actinomycetota bacterium
GTCGACGAGGTGCTCGCCCGGCTGGACGACCCGGTGCAGCGCCGACGTACGCGCCACGTGCTGACCGAGGTCGGCCGGGTGCTCGACGTGGTCGCGCTGCTCGATCGCGGTGCTGTCGAGGCGATCGGTCCGCACCTGGACGCCTCACACGCCTCGCTGCGCGACGACTTCGTGGTCTCGTGCCTCGAGCTCGTCCTGGCCGTGGCGTCGGCGCGCGACGCCCGGGCGCTGGGGGCGCGGATGACCGGCGGCGGGTTCGGCGGCTCGGCGATCGCCCTCGTCGCCGCGGACCAGCCCGAGGTCGTGGCCCGCGCTGTGGCCGGCGCGTCCGCCGCCGCCGGCGTCGCCGCGCCGCGGTTCCTGGTCGCCGACCCCTCACCCGGCGCCACCCGCTGGGCCTGACGCCCTCGGGTCTGGCCGTGCCGCACACCGGTCGCCATCCGGAACAGGCCAGGCCCCCGGGAGGCGATGTCCCGGGGGCCTGGCGTATCGACCGGACGCCCTACTTGGCCAGGAAGCCGATCAGGGCCTGGTTCCACTCCTGCGTGTGACTGACGTTGCACCCGTGCGGGCCGCCGGCGATGACGTGCAGCTCGCTGCCCGCCAGCGCTGCGTGGGTGCGCGCACCCGATCCCGCGAACGCGACGACGGCGTCGCTGTCACCGTGCAGCACCAGCACCGGGACCGTCACCTTCGTGAGGTCCTCGCGGAAGTCCGTGCTACCGAACGCGGCCATGCACTCGAGGGCGGCCTTCTTGTCTGCCTGCTTGCACACCGCAAGCGCGTCCTGGCGCTGCTGCTCGGTCACCTGCAGCACTCCGTCAGCGGAGAAGAACTGGGTGGTGAACCCGTCGTAGAAGGTGTCATCGTCCTTGGTCAGGTCGGCGGTCATCGTCGCGGCCGCCTCCTTGGTGAGCGGACCGTCCGGGTTGTCATCGGTCTGCAACAGGTAGGGCGGGACCGCCGAGGCGAAGACGGCGCTGCGCACGCGCGCCGACCCGTGGGTGGACAGGTAGCGGGCCACCTCGCCACCGCCCATCGAGAAGCCGACCAGCGTGACGTCGCTCAGGTCGAGCTGCTCCATCAGCGCGTTCAGGTCCTCGCTGAGCGTGTCGTAGGAGTACCCCGACCGCGGCTTGTCGCTGCGGCCGAAGCCGCGGCGGTCGTAGGTGACGACGCGGTAGCCGGCCTCCTGCAACGCGGGGACCTGGGCTGAGAACGCCTCACCCGACAGCGGCCAGCCGTGGATCAGGACGACGGGTCGGCCCGCGCCCCCTGTGTCGTCGACGTACAGGTTGGTGTCCTTGAACAGTCCATGGTGTGCGGTGATCTCGGTCATCTGACCACTTTGGGGTCCATGTCCCTTCCGCGCACCCCGGGATGACGGCAACCGGCAACCGGCGAGCGCAGCGCCGGGCCCTCACCTACCGTCGGGTCATGACCGCTGACGTGGGTGCCGACGTGACGTACGACCTCGTGGTGCTGGGCACCGGATCGGGCGGCGAGGTGGTCGCCGGTGAGGTGGCCCGCGCAGGCGGCACGGTGGCCGCGGTGGACGCCGGGCTGTTCGGCGGCGAGTGCCCGTACGTCGCGTGCGTCCCCAGCAAGGCGATGCTGCTGGCCGCCCGCGAGCACGTCCTCGTCGGGGGCGAGCACGCCGGGGCCTTCGGGCGCGCCGTCCTGCGGCGGGACGACACGGCCGAGCACCGCCACGACGACGGCGCGGTCAAGGGCCTGGCCGACGACGGCATCGAGGTGGTGCGCGGCCGAGGCACGCTGGCCGGCCGCGCGGGCGACGACCTGCTCGTCGAGGTCGACGGACGGCGCCTGCGGGCCCGGGCCGTCGTCCTCGGCACCGGCAGCGAGCCCGCCGTCCCGCCGCTCGAGGGGCTGGACGACGTCCCCACCTGGACCAGCGACCAGGCCCTGAGCAGCCCCGACCTGCCGAGCCGGCTCGCGATCCTCGGTGGCGGCGCGGTCGGCTGCGAGCTGGCTCAGGTGTACGCCTCGTTCGGCACCCACGTGGTCCTGGTGGAGTCCGGCGAGCACCTGCTGGCCAGCGAGCCGGCCTGGGTCGGCGCCATCCTGGCCGGCGCCCTGCGCGACCTCGGGGTCGACGTGCGGCTCGGCGTACGGATCACCGGCGCCACCCCCCGCGGCGACGGGCTGCGGCTGGTCGTCGAGGACGGCCCGGGGGTGGACGCCGACCGGCTGCTGGTCGCCGTCGGACGTCGGCCCCGCAGCGCCGACCTGGGCCTGGCCACCGTGGGCTGCGCCCCCGCCGAGGACGGCTCGCTGACCGTCGACGCGCGCTGCCGGGTGCTCGGCGCGGACGGGGCCCCCGTGGCCGGGCTGTTCGCCGTCGGCGACGTCACCGGCATCGCGCCCTACACCCACACCGCCAACTACCAGGGCCGGATCGTGGCCGCCCACCTGCAGGGCACCGGTCGCGACGCCGACTACAGCGGTATACCCCGCGCGGTGTACACCGACCCGACCGTCTTCGGGGTCGGCGAGCAGGCGCAGCAGGCCCGCGTACGCGGCATCCACGCCCTGGTCGACGGCACCGACGTCGCCGACACCGGGCGCGGGTTCATCGCCGGCGTCGGCGCGGGTCGGGTCGAGCTCGTCGTGGACGCCGCGACGGGGCGGCTGATCGGTGCGAGCGCCATCGGCCCCGAGGCCGACAGCTGGGCCGGTGAGCTGGCCCTCGCGGTCCGCGCCGGGCTGGACGTCGACCTGCTCAGCGACCACGTGCACGCCTTCCCGGCGTGGTCCGAGGCGATCCAGCCGGCCGCGAGCCGGCTCGCCGAGCGGGTCCGCACGATCCGCGCCTCGGCGTAGCGCCTGTCGCACCCGGCACCTACTGTCGTCCCGTGCCCACGATCAGCTGGCAGGTCGACCTGTCCGACCCCGCCCTCACCCGTTCCGTCGACCACCTGCGCGCCGACCTCGCCCGCGCCGGCTGGGCGGACGCCGGCTGGGGCGACGTCCCCACCGGCGACGTCGTGGCCGTCGTCGCCGACCGCCCCGTCCGCGGGGCCGAGACGCTGCTGGCCCTGGGCCGCCCCGTGCTGCTCGTCGGGCCCACCCTGGCCGCCGGTGACGCCGACGGCGTCCTGGCCGACGCCGCGGGTCTGCTCACGGCCCACCTGACCCCTGCGCACGACGTCCGGGTGCGGGCGGCGACCGGCAGCCCGCTGGCCACCCGGTTGCTCGACCACGTCCACGGCGGCTCGGCCCACCTGGGCGAGCACACCCACGTCCACGACCGCATCCTGCTCGTCGACAAGGTCGCCGACGACGTCGAACCGCTGCTGCTCGCCAGCGTCGGCCTGCTGGCCCAGCCGGTGGCCACCTGGCGGCGCTCGGCCGGCGTTCTCGCGTTCACCCTGGGCGGTACACCCGCGGCGCTCGACACCCGCGCCGTCCGTCGCCTGCTGGTGCTGGCGCTGCGGCACGTCACCGAGGCCGTCGTCCCGGCGCCGGTGCGGGTCGGGCTGCTCGGGTACGGCGCCATCGGCCACGAGCACAGCCGCGCGGTGCAGGCTGTGGCCGGCCTCGAGCTGGCGGCGGTGTGCGACACCAACCCCGAGCGGGTGGCGGTGGCGACGGCGTACGCCCCCGGTGCCCGCGGCCACACCTCGCCCGACGACCTCGTCAACGACCCGGACGTCGACCTGGTCGTCGTCTCGACTCCGCCGGCCTCGCACGCCCCCTGGGCGCTGCGGCTGCTCGAGGCCGGCAAGCACGTCGTGGTCGAGAAGCCGTTCGCCATCACCACCGCCGAGGCCGACGAGGTGCTGGCGCTGGCCGCTGCTGAGAGTCTGCTCGCCTGCGTCTACCAGAACCGCCGGTTCGACCCCGACTACCTGGCGCTGCGCCGGGCCGTCGAGCAGGGACGGATCGGCACCCCGTTCCAGGTCGAGGCGTTCGTCGGCGGCTTCGGCCACCCCTGCAACCTGTGGCACAGCGACGACGCCGTCTCGGGCGGCGCGTACTACGACTGGGGCGCCCACGTGCTCGACCAGGTGCTCGACCTGGTGCCTGGCCCGGTCGAGCACGTCACGGCCGCCACCCACAAGCTGCGCTGGCACGACGTCACCAACGCCGACCACAGCCGCGTGACCATGCGCTTCGTCGACGGCACCGAGGCCGAGTTCGTCTACTCCGACCTCGCCGCGGCGCTCAAACCGCGCTGGTACGTGCTGGGCACCGACGGCGCAGTCGTCGGTCACTGGCGCACCGAGAAGGTCGTCTCGCGCAACGACGTCGGCACCCTGGCCGAGGACGTGCTCTCGCCGGCCGACTCCCCGCCGCTGATGGACCTGCACTCCGCCGACGGGTCGATGACCAGGCTGGCCACCCCCGAGGGCGACCTGCACCCCTTCCACACCCAGCTCGCCGACCAGCTGCAGCTCGGCCTGCCGATGGGCGTCACCGGAGCCCAGTCCCGTCGCGTCCTCGGGGTGATGGAGGCCGCCCGCGAGTCCGCGGCGCGCGGCGGGGTGCCGGTCACGCCGCGGTGAGCGTGCGCTGGGGGTTCCTCGGGGCGGGCTTCATCGCGACCCGGGCGCTGGCCCCGGCGGTGCACGCCGCTGAAGGCGCGGTGCTGCAGGCTGTCGCGGCCCGCGACGTCGACCGGGCCCGGGCGCTCGAGCCCGCCGGGTCGGCGTACGACGACTACCGCGCTGTGCTCGAGGACCCCGACGTCGACGTCGTGTACGTGGCACTTCCCAACGACGACCACCTGCCGTGGACCCTCGCCGCGCTCGAGGCGGGCAAGCACGTCCTGTGCGAGAAGCCGCTCGGGCTGGACGCCGGCCAGGTGGCCCAGGTCGGCGACGCGGCGTCGCGCGCCGGCCGGCTCGCGGTCGAGGCCACCTGGTACCGCTGGCACCCGCGCAGCATCCGCAGCCGCGAGCTGGTGCGCGAGGGCGTGGTGGGTGACCCGACCTCGCTGTCCACCGCGTTCTGCTTCGGCGACGTCCCGGCGGGCAACTACCGGCTCGACCCCTCACGCGGCGGCGGCGCCTGGTACGACGTCGGGTGCTACGGCGTCTCGGCCGCCCACCTGCTGCTCGGCGACGACCTCGCGGCCACCCGCGCCACCCGCCGCGAGGGCCCGACCGGCGTCGACCTGGAGACCCGCGCCCTGCTCCTCACCCCCGGTGGCGCGCTGGCCGAGGTGGTCGCCAGCATCGACGCCCCCGAGCACCAGGACCTCACCGTGCACGGCAGCACCGGGTCGCTGACCTGGTCGGCGCCCCAGCTGAGCAGCTGGCGCGAGCCCGCCGAGCTCACCGTGACCCGGCCCCGGGGCGACCCGCTCGTCGAGACGTTCGCCGCGGTCGACGCCTACCAGCTGATGGTCGAGCAGGTCAGCCGCTGCGCCCGCGGTGACGGCGAGCCGGTCGTCACGCTCGCGGAGTCGCTGCGGGTCGCCGCAACGATGGA
>JACMOY010000415.1 GCA_014377795.1 Actinomycetota bacterium
CCATACAACTTCCAGGTGCGGACAGTCAACGCGCAGGGAACGGGAGCGCCAGGAACCTCCGGCACGGTCATTCCTGCCACCGTGCCGGACGCTCCCACGGTCGGTACGGCAGCCGGTGTGAACAACGCCACCACAGTCGGCGCGGCAACGCTGGCGTGGACCCCCGGCTTCAACGGTGGGTCGGCGATCACCAGCTACCAGATCGTCGCCACGCCCACCTTGGTCGGCACCATCGTCACCCGGACGGGTATCGCCGCCACGGCGACGTCGGGCACGATCACGGGCCTGGTCAACGGGACGGCGTACACCCTCCAGGTGCGCGCCGTGAACGCCCTCGGAACAGGTCCGCTGTCTGCGGCCTCAAACGCGGTCACCCCGACCGGGGTGCCCGGTGCGCCGACTGCTGTGGTCGGAACCCGCGGGAACACGACGGTCGCCCTGTCGTGGGCAGCACCGATCGTCGACGGTGGGACAGCTATCACCGGGTACACGGTCCAGGTTCGCGTCGCTGGCACCGTGGTGAGAACCGACGTCCTGACCAGCGCGGTCACGACTGCAACGATCACCGGGCTCACGAACGGCACGGCCTACACCTTCCGGGTCTTCGCGACCAACGCCAACGGGTCGGGTGCCCTGTCGGTCGCGTCGGCTGCGGTCACGCCGGCTTCGGCGCCGACCGTGGCGCCGGTGCTCGGGACGGCGACACTGCCTCCAGTCTCGCAAGGGGCTGTTGGTAGTCCGCTGACCGCGACGGTGAACTGGACCGGCGTCCCGGTCGCCGGCAACGGCGGGTCGGCGATCACCGGATACACGGCGACCGTTCGCAACAACCTCGGAGCGGTGGTGCAGTCGGTTAGTACCGCCACCGCGGCAACACGGTCTGTGACGTTCACCTTCTCGGTGGACCCTGGCCCGTACACCTTCGAGGTGCTCGCCTTCAACACGGTGGGCGACGGCCTGGCCTCCGCGCCGTCCGCGCCGATCCTGGCGAGGTGATCGATCCGGTCGCTCCACGGACCGGAAGCAGTAGCGCTCAGATCAGCAGCCAGACGACCTGATCGATGGGCACGGTGAAGGGGACGGCCACTGGGGGCCGTCCCCTTCATCGTGCCCGAACGCTCAGCGTGCTGCGGCGTCGAGCGCGGCCTGCAGCGAGGCGCGGTAGCCCGCACTGGTGTACGACGCTCCGCTCACCGTGTCGATCCGTGCCGACCCGGCCGTCAGCGCCTCACGTCGCAGCACCGGGGCGGCAGCCGCGCTGATGCTGCGCGAGTTGTCGTTGGCGTCGGTCAGGTGGACGGCGACAACGTCCAGCAGCTGCGTCCCGCGGACGGTGGCCCGCACCTGGACGTTGCCGTAGGGCGTCCTCACCAGCGCGCCGCGGATCCGGCGGGTCGTCACGGGTTGAGCCTTGGATTTCGCCGTGGGGGTACGGCCCGTCGAGGTGGGGGACGTACCCGCAGTGGCGGACGTCGGGGCGCCGGCGGGCGTCGTGTCCTGGACCGGCGCGACCACCTCGACGCCGGCCGGCAGTGCGGCGTCGGTCGCCGCGACCGCCGTACCCGCCCGCCATGACACGGCCAGGGCCACCGTCCCGAGCACGGCCGTCAGGGCTGCGCTGCGCCGCCTCACCAGCCGAACCGCTCGTCGTGCACCTGATGGCGCGGGACCCCGGCGTCGGCGAGGCTGCGCCGCACGAGCTGCATCCACGCGGGTGGGCCGCACACGTACACGTCGTGCTCGCTCAGGCGTGGCACCAGTGTCGTCAGCGCCTCGGCGTCGGCCGGCCGATGACCGGTGGTCGTTGGCAGCCACGACCCGGACACGCTCGGGCCGGTGAGCAGGTGCAGCGTCACCGGTGCGCTGGTCGCGAGGTGCTCCAGCTCGTCGCGCAGCGCCATCGAGTGCTCGTCCGCGCCGCGGTAGACGACGGTCACGTCACCGTCGCGCGTGCCGGGCGCGCCCGCGAGCTCCTCGGCGATCGCCCGCACCGGGGTGATACCGATGCCAGCGGCGACCAGCAGAACCCGCCGCCTGGTGCGGCGCTCGGTCGTGAAGGCGCCGTAGGGGCCCTCGACGACGACGCGGGTGCCCGGCTGCAGGTGCGAGAGCCGGCGCGAGTGGTCGCCGATGTGGCGGACCGTGAGGCGCAACGTGCGCCCGTCGGGGGCGGCCGAGATCGACCAGGGGTGAGCGGCCGCCCACAGGCCCGGCGTCAGGAACCGCCAGTGCAGGAACTGCCCGGCGCGCACCGGCATCTTGTGCAGCGCGTGGCCGCGCACCACGACCGACACGATTCCGGGGCCTTCGTCGATGACCGACTCGACGACGAGGCGGTGGCGGGTGGAGCGGATCAGCGGCACCAGCACCCGGAAGACGACCACGGCGCCGGCGGTCGCTGCGTAGAGAGCGGTCCAGACCAGCTGGGTCAGGGGGTGCCCGGCGATGTCGGTCCCCGCGGAGAGCTGGTGCGGTAGGGAGAGGCCGACGGCGACGTACCCGGCCAGGTGCACCAGGTGCCACGTCTCGTGGCTGGTGCGGCGGCGGGCGGCACGCACCGATGTCACGGCGACGAGGACGAGCAGCGCCATCGCGATGAACGCCGTCAGCATGTCGGGTTCCGCCCCGCCGAGCAGGCGCACCGCCTCGACCAACCAGCCGGTGGCCCACGACAGGTGGTCGAGGGCGGCGTAGCCGAGGATGAGGGCCGCGCCGTGCGCCAGCAGCAGCGGCAGGGCGACCCGGCTCAGTCGGCGGTGCGCCACCAGCGCCCGGTCGTGGCCGTAGGTGCGGTCGACGATGGGGAGCCGGGCGGCGAGCAGCAGCTGCAGCAGCAGCAGCGCCGTCCCCACCAGCCCGGTGAGGCGGCCCCAGCCGATCAGCCGGCTGGCTGCGTTCCCGGTGCTGAGAGCCTGCGCCCCGGTGTCGAGCAGGAACAGCCCGGCCACCGCGACCACGCTGGCGACCGCGGCCGCCTCGAGCAGGTCGGCGGCGGTGCGCCGCCGGCGGGCCCGTACCCGCCCTTCGGACAGGACCTCCGATCCGTGGGCGGTGGGCATCGCGGTGTGGTGCAGGGTGGTCATCCGGGCCTCCTTGGCGCAGTGTTGGGACCAAGATCCCCCCCGCGACTCAGAGACGTCTGAGACCGCGCGTGCCACCATGCGGCCATGAGCCAGCGCCCCGCACCAGACCCCCTGACGCCCGGGCCGCGGGTCCTCGTCGTCGAGGACGACGAACAGCTGGCGACGATGCTGAGCGCCCTGCTCGTCGACGAGGGCTACGCCGTGGACGTCGCGCGGGACGGCCAGCGCGGGCTGCACCTGGGCCTCAGCGGCCGTTACGACGTCATGCTCATCGACCGCGGGCTGCCCGCGATCGAAGGCGTCGACCTGGTGCGCCGGTTGCGCAACCAGGGCGTGACGGCGCCGGTGCTGGTGCTGACCGCGAGGGGCACCGCCGCCGACCGCGTCGAGGGTCTGGACGCGGGGGCCGAGGACTACCTGGTCAAGCCGTTCGACGTGGACGAGCTGCTGGCGCGGCTGCGAGCCCTGCTGCGCCGCCACCGCGAGGACTCCGACGAGCTGGACCTCGGCGTCCGCCGGCTGGTGGTCGCGTCGCGGACCGTGGTCGAAGACGGCGGGCCGGACGTCGTCCTGTCCGGCCGCGAGTGCGAGCTGCTGCTGGTGCTCGCCCGCCGGCCGGGCCGCGTCTTCGGCCGCGACGAGCTGCTGCGCCGGGTGTTCGACGACGCCGACACCACCGGCTCGGTCGACACCTACGTTCACTACCTGCGGCGAAAGCTCGGGCGCGAGGTCGTGCACACCGTGCGCGGCAGCGGGTACCGGATGGGCAGCGCGTGAGCGCCCTGGACGCTGACCAGCTGCTGGTACGCCGCGCGGGGCGTGCGGTCGCTTGGCAGACCGCCGCCGCCGTCGCAGTGCTGGTCGCCCTGATGGGGATCGCGCTGCTCGTCGTCGAGGCCCACCAGCAGACCGTGCAGGCGCGCGAGCTGAGCCGGCAGGCGTGGTCGACCGCGGACGACGCCACCGACCCGCCGGCGGGAGTGTGGCTGCTGGTGGTCACGCCGAGCGGTGGGCGCAAGGACAGTCCCGGCGCGCCGGCGTCCATCCGGAGCCTGGACCCCCGTGGCCTGCCCGACGGCGACGCCCACCTTGACGTCGGCGGCCGGGAGGCGCAGGTGTTCACCGGGCCGCGCAAGGGCGGCCGGGTGAGCGCCGTCTACGACACGGCCCGCGGCGAGCTGGAGCGTCAGCGGCTGATCGAGGCGCTCGTCGCGGCCTCGGTTGTCGGCGTGGCCGGTGCCGTCGTCCTGGGACAGATCATCGGCCGCCGGGCGGTGCGTCCGCTGGCCTCGGCCCTGACCCTGCAGCGACGTTTCGTCGCCGACGCCAGCCACGAGCTGCGCACCCCGCTCACGATCCTGCGCACCCGCGCCCAGCTGCTGGCCCGGCGGCTGGCCGGGCGGCTCGACCCGGCCAGCGGCGCGGAGCTCGAGC
>JACMOY010000416.1 GCA_014377795.1 Actinomycetota bacterium
CACCCCCCCCGGGGCCCTCCCCCCGGCGCTAACCCAGCCCGCGGAGCCCCACCCGCTGCCCGCCGACGGAGCGCGCTACGCCGGGGCGCGGGGGGCGGCCGGGGTGAGCGTGCGGCACACCGACTACCCCGGCGTGCCGCACGGGTTCATGTCGTTCCCCGGGGCGGTGCCGTGCGGCGCGACGGCGCTGGACGAGGTCGCGTCGATGCTGCGCGCCGAGCTCGCATGAGCCGCGCGGTCCGGGCGCTGGCGGTCGACCTGCTCGCGGTGCTGGTGTTCGCCGCGATCGGGCGACGCAGTCACGCCGAGGGTCTGACGGCGGTCGGCGCCGCGGTGACCGCCTGGCCGTTCGCAGCGGGCACCCTCATCGGCTGGGCGGCGTGCCGCGGGTGGCGCGCCCCGACGTCCGTCCTGACGACGGGGGTGCCGGTGTGGTTGGCGACCGTGGCCGTGGGCATGCTGCTGCGCCGGGTGACCGGTGAGGGCACCGCCGCCTCGTTCGTGGTCGTCGCGACGGTCGTGCTGGCAGTGCTGCTGCTCGGCTGGCGGGCCGCGGTCCGCCGACGCGCTCGAACCTAGAGGTACTGGCCGGTGTTGGCGACCGTGTCGATCGAGCGCCCCGGCTCGGTGCCCTTCTTGCCGGTGACCAGCGTGCGGATGTAGACGATCCGCTCACCCTTCTTGCCCGAGATACGAGCCCAGTCGTCGGGGTTCGTGGTGTTGGGCAGGTCTTCGTTCTCCTTGAACTCGTCGACGCACGACTCGAGCAGGTGCTCGACCCGGATGCCGCGTTGCCCGGTGCCCAGGAAGTCCTTGATGGCCATCTTCTTGGCCCGGTCGACGATGTTCTGCACCATGGCGCCGGAGTTGAAGTCCTTGAAGAACAGCACCTCCTTGTCGCCGTTGGCGTAGGTGACCTCGAGGAACCGGTTGTCGTCGATCTCGGAGTACATCCGCTCGACGGTCGCCTGGATCATCGCGTCGACCGTGGCCTGCGCCGACCCACCGTTCTCGGCGAGGTCGGCGGCGTGCAGCGGCAGGTCCGGGGTGAGGTACTTGCCGAAGATGTCGCGCGACGCCTCGGCGTCCGGGCGCTCGATCTTGATCTTGACGTCGAGCCGACCCGGCCGCAGGATCGCCGGGTCGATCATGTCCTCGCGGTTCGAGGCACCGATGACGATGACGTTCTCGAGCCGCTCGACGCCGTCGATCTCCGACAGCAGCTGCGGGACGATCGTGGTCTCGACGTCCGAGCTGATACCCGACCCGCGGGTGCGGAACAACGAGTCCATCTCGTCGAAGAACACCACCACGGGCGTCCCGTCGGACGCCTTCTCGCGCGCCCGCTGGAAGATCAGCCGGATGTGCCGCTCGGTCTCACCGACGTACTTGTTGAGCAGCTCAGGGCCTTTGATGTTCAGGAAGTAGGACTTGCCCAGCGGCTGGCCGCTGATCTCGGCGACCTTGCGTGCCAGGGACGCCGCGACGGCCTTGGCGATCAGGGTCTTGCCGCACCCGGGCGGGCCGTAGAGCAGGACGCCCTTGGGTGGGCGCAGCTTGTGCTCCTTGAACAGCTCGGGGTGCAGGTACGGCAGCTCGACGGCGTCGCGGATCTGGTCGATCTGGCCGCCGAGGCCGCCGATGTCCTCGTAGGCGATGTCGGGAACCTCCTCGAGGATCAGCTCCTCGACCTCCGCCTTGGGGATGCGCTCGTACACGAACCCGGCACGCGGATCCATCAGCAGGCCGTCACCCACGCGCATCTGCTGCTCTCGCAACGACTCTGCGATGCGCGCGACGCGCTCCTCGTCGGCGTGCCCGACGACCAGGACGCGGTCGGCGCCCAAGTGCTCCTTGAGCGTCACGACCTCACCGAGCTGCTCGAACCCGCGCACCAGGACGACGTTCATCGCCTCGTTGAGCAGCACCTCGCGCCCGGGTGAGAGCTCGTCCTGGCTCACGGCCGGGCTGACGGCGACGCGCATCTTGCGACCACCGGTCAGCACGTCGACCAGGCCGTCCTCGACGACCTCGACGATGGTGCCGAAGCCGGACGGCGGCTGGGCCAACCGGTCGACCTCGGACTTGAGGGTGACGATCTGGTCGCGCGCGTCCTTGAGCGTCCGCACCAGCCGGTCGTTCTGCACCGAGGTCGACTCGAGCGCCTGCTGCAGCTGCTCGACCCGCTGCTCGAGACCGTGCAGCCGGGTGGGTGAGTCCGCGAGGCGACGGCGCATCACGGCGACCTCACTCTCGGCCATCCGCAGCTGGCGGACCAGCTCGGCGTCAGGACCGCGTGCGTCGTCGGCAGTACTCATGTGTCGAGCCTCTCGGTCGGGCGACCCAAGATCCGACACTAACCCGCGTCGAGGTCCGCTGCTGGGTCTGAAACGCCGATGTCGCGCCGGACGCGCCGGATCTTCTTCTCCGACACCGGGCGCTCGCCGAGCTCCTCGGGCGACCAGTCGTCGCTGTCGTAGCCCTTCGAGGGACGCCGGCGGCGCAGTGGCGGGCTCACGCCGTCCGCGAGGCGCCGGGTGGTGACCAGGAACCCCGTGTGTCCCACCATCCGGTGCTGGGGTCGGACCGCCAGCCCCTCGAGGTGCCAACCGCGCACCAGCGACTCCCAGGCCTGCGGCTCGGTGAACTGCCCGTGTGCCCGGGCCGCCTCGGCGACCCGCGAGAGCTGGGTCGCGGTGGCGACGTAGCAGATGAGCACCCCGCCCGGCGCGAGCGCGGTGCCGACCTCGTCGAGGCACTCCCAGGGGGCGAGCATGTCCAGGACCACCCGGTCGACGCTGCCGGGACCGCACACCAGCGGCAGGACGTCCTGCAGGTCGCCGACCTCCAGTCGCCAGGCGGGGTGCTCACCACCGAAGAACTCCCCGACGTTGCCGCGGGCGATGTCGGCGAAGTCCGCGCGGCGCTCGATGCTGACCAGCGACCCCTTCTCCCCCACGGCCCGCAGCAGCGACATGGTCAGGGCCCCTGACCCCACGCCGGCCTCGACCACCCGCGCGCCGGGGTAGATGTCGGCCATCGCGACGATCTGGCCCGCGTCCTTGGGGTAGACCACGGCCGCGCCGCGCGGCATCGACAGCACGTAGTCGGCCAGCAGCGGGCGCAGGGCGAGGTACTCGATGCCCGCCGTGTTGGTGACCACGCTGCCCTCGGGTGCGCCGATCAGGGCCTCGTGGGCGAACCAGCCGGCGTGGGTGTGGAAGGAGCGGTCCGGCGACAGGGTGATCGTGTGCAGGCGGCCCTTGGGGTCGGTGAGCTGCACCCGGTCGCCCACCGCGAGCGGACCGCGCCGCCGGTCGACCCCGAACGCCTCGTCGTCACCGAACGCCTCGTCGTCACCGTGCGCTCGCGAGCTCATGGGCGCGAAGTCTAGGCGCGGCCGGTGACGGCGTCGGCCAGCTGTTGCCCCGCGGCCAGCCCCACGACGTCCCCGCCCGGACCCACCACCACGTACGAGTACGCCGGGTGCTGCGACAGCGCGCTCAGCACGTCGGCGCCGGACGCGGTCGAGAGCAGCGTCACCGACGGGTCGAGCACCGTCATCACGGCCGCCAGGGGGGTGCCCACCGGCGGCTGACCCGACGCGGCCAGGTCGCGGCGGGTCTGCGGGCTGAGCACCCCCACCGGGCGCCCGAGGTCGTCCACCGCCACGACGTGCGCGGGGTCGGCGGGGTCGATCGACTGCCAGGCGGACGACGACGCCGGGCTCGCGACGGCCGGCGCCGTCAGCGTCGCCAGGTCGAGCCGCTCGGCGCTCGCGTGCATCCGGCCGACGGCGATCGCGGCGGTGGCGCCCTGCCAGAGCATGCCGACGATCAGGACCGACCAGATGATGCCGGTCAGGTCGGGCGGGCGGCCCTGCAGCAGCGGCCGGCCCAGCGTCCACGCCAGCACCAGCACCGCCACCACGCGCCCGCACCAGCCCGCGACGACGGTGCCGCGCCACCGCTGACCGGTGGCGGCCCACACCGCCGACTCGACGAGGCGCCCGCCGTCCAGGGGCAGGCCCGGGGCCAGGTTGAACACCGCGACGAGCCCGTTGGTCACCGCCAGGGCCACGACGAGCAGGCGGCCCACTCCCCCGTCGAGCTGGGTGAGCAGCGCGAGCCCGACCAGGGCGAGCACCCCGTTCGACAGCGGGCCGACCACGGCGACGACCGCGCTGCGCGCAGCCGTCGGCGCGTGGTCCTCGAACTGCGTGTGCCCGCCCCACAGCGTTGCGACGATCTCCTTCACCCTCATCCCGAGCGCGATCGCCGCGCCGGCGTGGGCGAGCTCGTGGACCAGCACCGAGACCAGCAGCAGGACGACGAAGGCGCCCGCGACGACGTAGGTGGCGGGGCGGCCGACGTCGGACACGCGCGCCACCGTGGGCTCGAACGCGAGCATCACCACCGCGGCCACGACGAACCACGACGGCGCGATGTAGATGGGCACGCCCAGCACTCGACCGATGGCGATGCCGGGACGTCGTGGTGAGGCCATCGGTCGATCGTAGGTGCGGCGCCCGCGGCGGTCGGCACCGCTGTCGGTGGTCGGGCCTAGCGTGGTGCCATGTCGTCAGCAGAGGTCAGCGAGGTCGCCGAGCCGCGCGCGTCGCTGTCACCGAGCCGCGCGGCGGACTTCATGCGGTGCCCGCTGCTGTACCGGTTCCGGACGATCGACCGCCTGCCCCGGGCCCCCAGCCCGGCCGCGGTGCGCGGCACCGTCGTCCACGCCGTCCTCGAGCGGTTGTTCGACCTGCCCGCAGCCCAGCGGACCCTCGAGGCGGCCCGGGCGCTGCTCGGGCCGCAGTGGCAGCGGCTGCTGGACGACGACCCCGGGCTGGCGACGATGTCCCCGACCGACGACGGCGCCGCGCTGGCGCAGTGGCTGGCCTCGGCCGACGTGCTGCTCGAGACCTGGTTCACCCTCGAGGACCCCTCCCGGCTCGAGCCGGCCGAGCGTGAGCTGTACGTCGAGACGACCCTCGAGGACGGGCTCGTCCTGCGCGGGTACGTCGACCGACTCGACGTGGCACCCACCGGTGAGCTGCGCGTCGTCGACTACAAGACCGGGCGGGCGCCGTCCGAGGCGTTCGAGGCCAGTGCCCTGTTCCAGATGCGGTTCTACGCGCTGGTCCTGTGGCGCACCCGCGGGGTGGTGCCGCGGTCGCTGCAGCTGGTCTACCTCGGTGACGGGCAGGTGCTGCGCTTCGCCCCCGACGAGGCCGAGCTGCTCGCCACCGAGCGCAAGCTGCGGGCGCTGTGGCAGGCGATCGAGCTGGCGGCTGCCACGGGCGACTGGCGCCCGTCGCCCGGCCACCTGTGCGACTGGTGCGACCACCGGGCCGTGTGCCCGGCGTTCGGCGGGACGCCCCCACCGCTGCCGCCGCGGTGAGCGGGCGGGTCCCAGGGTCGGCTCAGGGTCATACCTGGTCGCCCCGGCCACCCCGCGCACCCGACGATGGGCGGGTGGACGACATCGACGGCACGACCACCGACCGGCAGAGCACGGCGACCGGGGCGGTGGCCAGCGCGCGGGGTCTGGTGAAGGTCTACGGCAAGGACGAGGGCCAGGTGCGGGCCCTGGACGGCATCGACGTCGACCTCGGTCGCGGGCAGTTCACCGCGATCCTGGGGCCCTCGGGGTCGGGCAAGTCGACCCTGATGCACTGCATGGCGGCGCTGGACACCCCGACGTCGGGCAGCGTGGTCCTGGACGGCGTCGAGGTGGCCGGGTTGCGTGACACCGCGCTCACCAAGCTGCGCCGCGACCGG
>JACMOY010000417.1 GCA_014377795.1 Actinomycetota bacterium
CCCCAGCTCGTGTCGTGCGCTTTCCATCCCCACGTCGACCCAGCCGGCCAGCAGCGCGACGTCGGTGTGCGGGTCCAGCTGCACGACCCGGACGTCGGTCACGCCCCGACCCTGGCCCAGACCCTCGCAGCCCGCAACCGCCTTTCACCACAGGTGCCTGGGCAACGGCCCGTCCACGGTGACGCGCCGCTGCCACCGGTAACGCGCGCGCCAGGCAGGATGGGCGCGTGCTGCACCTACGCCTGGTCGTCCCGCGCAGCTGCGCCGACGCCGTCTCGTCCCTGCTGGTCGAGGACGCCCGCGTCACGAACGTGCTCGTCATGCCCGGGGCGAGCCTGGACCCACCTGGCGACGCGATGTTCTGCGACGTCGCCCGCGAGGCGGCCAGCGACGTCCTGGGACGGCTGCGCTCCCTCGGTCTGGACGACGCAGGCACCATCGCCATCGAGGACGTCGACGCCTCGCCCTCGCGGCAGGCCCGTGCCGCCGAGCAGGCCGCACCCGGGTCACCCGACGACGGGGTCGTGTGGGACGTCGTCATCGAGAAGGCGTACGCCGACGCGCGGGCCTCGTGGTCGTTCTACGCCTTCCTGACGCTGGCCACGCTGATCGCCGGGGTCGCCGTCGTCCTGGACTCCTCCATCCTGGTGGTCGGCGCGATGGTCGTCGGGCCCGAGTTCGGCGCCGTCGCGGCGGTGGCCACGGGCCTCGTGCTCGCTCAGCGCCGACTGACGCTCGGCGGTCTGCGGCTGCTCGCCCAGGGGTTCGCGTTCGCGATCCTGGTCACCGTGCTGCTCGCCCTGCTGGCGCGCGCCGCCGGGTGGATCGACCCCGGGTCGATCAGCGCGCCGCGGCCGCTCACCGGGTTCATCTGGAAGCCCGACCGCTGGTCGGTGGTCGTCGCCCTGCTGGCCGGTGTCGCAGGCACCCTGTCGCAGACCGCGGGGCGCTCGAGCGCGCTGGTCGGGGTGTTCATCTCGGTCACGACCGTGCCGGCCGCCGGCAACCTGGCGCTGGCACTGGCGCTGTGGGTGCCGCACGAGATGGGTGGCGCGGGCGCCCAGCTCGCGATCAACCTCACCGGCATGGTCGTGGCGGGAATCATCACCCTCGTCGTGCAGCGACTGCTCTGGAGCAGGGTGCCGCACCACGTCCGCGCGATCAGCTAGAGCGCGAGCCGCTCGCGCACCACCCCGGCCAGCCGCTCGGCCACCGCCCGCGCCTGATGGGCCTCGGTCGCCTCGACCATCACCCGCACCAGCGCCTCGGTGCCCGAGGGACGCAGCAGCACCCGACCGCGGCCGGCCAGCTCGGCCTCGGCCACCGCGACCGCGGCGCTCAGCTCAGCGTCCGCGTGGGTGCGCGTCTTGTCGACGCCCGGCACGTTGACCAGCACCTGCGGCAGCCGCTGCATCACCCCCGCGAGCGAGGCCAGCGGACGCCGGGTGGCCGCCATCCGGGCCAGCAGCAGCAGGCCGGTCAGCAGCCCGTCGCCCGTGGTGCCGTGGTCGCTGACGATGACGTGGCCGGACTGCTCGCCGCCGAGGCTGAACCCGCCGACCCGCATCTGCTCCAACACATAGCGGTCACCCACGCCGGCCTGGACGACGACGATGCCCTCGCGCTCCATCGCCATCAGCAGGCCGAGGTTGCTCATCACGGTGGCCACCAGCGTGCGGTCGACGAGGCTGCCCGCCTCGGCCATCGACATCGCCAGGACCGCCATGATCTGGTCGCCGTCGACGACCTCGCCGGCCGCGTCGACGGCCAGGCAGCGGTCGGCGTCGCCGTCCATCGCCACCCCGGCGTCGGCGCTGTGCTCGAGCACCGCCGCCTGCAGCCGAGCCAGGTGGGTCGAGCCGTACCCGTCGTTGATGTTCAGCCCGTCGGGCTCGGCCCCGATGACGACGACGTCGGCGCCCGCAGCGCGCAGCAGGGCGGGCCCGACGACGCTCGCGGCACCGTGGGCGCAGTCCAGCACCACGCGCAGCCCGTCCAGGCGCTGCGGCACGGCCGCCAGCAGGTGCCGGACGTACTCCTCGCCGGCGCCCCCGTCCTGGCGCACCCGACCGACGTCCGCACCGCGCGGACGCTGCCGGTCGGCGCCCATCTCGGCCTCGATCCGGTCCTCGACGGCGTCATCGAGCTTGTGCCCGCCGCGGGCGAAGAACTTGATCCCGTTGTCGGGCATCGGGTTGTGCGACGCCGACAGCATCACGCCGAAGTCCGCGTCGCGGGCCGCGGTCAGGAACGCGACCGCCGGGGTCGGCAGCACCCCGACGTCCAGGACGTCGACGCCGGCGCTGGCCAGACCGGCGACGACGGCGGCCGAAAGGAACTCCCCCGAGGCGCGCGGGTCACGCCCGACCACGGCGACGGCGCGTCGTGCGCCCGGTGCTCGAAGGACGTGGGCCGCCGCGACGGACAGGCCGAGCGCGAGCTCGGCGGTCAGGTCGCCGTTGGCGAGCCCCCGCACGCCATCGGTGCCGAACAGTCGTCCCACGGGTGACCTCTCGTCGAAGGGGCTGAGCATGACGACAGCCCCGGGGAACCGTACCCCCGGGGCCGTCGACTGGTGCTGCAGCGGTCGATACCGCGTGGAGTGTTACCGCTTGGAGTACTGGGGCGCCTTGCGGGCCTTCTTCAGACCGGCCTTCTTGCGCTCGATCGCCCGCGGGTCGCGGGTGAGGAAACCGGCCTTCTTCAGCGTCGGGCGGTTGGCCTCCTCGTCGACCTGGTTCAGCGACCGGGCGATGCCGAGTCGCACGGCGCCGGCCTGGCCCGAGGTGCCCCCACCGTGCACGCGGGCGGTGATGTCGAACAGCCCGTCGAGGTCGAGCACCTTCAGGGGCTCGCCGACGATCTGCTGGTGCACCTTGTTCGGGAAGTAGTGCGAGAGCTCGCGGCCGTTGATGACCCACTTGCCCGTGCCGGGGACGATCCGCACGCGGGCCACGGCCTGCTTGCGACGTCCGGTGGCGGCAGCGGGGCCGGTCGCGCTGGCCCGGCGGGCCGGGGCTTCGCTGGACTCGCTGGTGTAGCTGCTCGGCGCGTCGTCGAGGTCGTCGACCTCGGCGCCCAGCTCGGTCTCGATGGTGGACTCAGCCACGGTTCTCCTTCGGGTTCTGCGAGGGGGTGCGCGGGGGCACGGCTACTGCGCGACCTGGATGATCTCGAACGGCTGGGGGCCCTGCGCCTGGTGCGGGTGCTCGGGGCCGGCATAGACCTTGAGCTTGCTCAGCTGGTCACGGGCCAGCGAGTTCTTGGGCAGCATGCCGCGGACGGCCTTCTCGACGGCCTTGGCCGGGTACTTCTCGAGCATCTCGGTGTAGCTGCGCGAGCGCAGCCCGCCGGGGTAGCCGGAGTGCCGGTAGGCCTGCTTCTGCTCCAGCTTGGACCCGGTCAGGGCCACCTTGTCGGCGTTGACGACGATGACGAAGTCACCGGTGTCGACGTGCGGTGCGAAGGTCGCCTTGTGCTTGCCCCGCAGGAGGACGGCGACCTGGCTGGCGAGCCGACCGAGCACCACGTCGGTGGCGTCGATGACGTGCCAGTGGCGCTGGATCTCGCCGGGCTTCGGGGTGTACGTGCGCACGAGCGTCGCCTTCGTTCTCTTCGCTGACAGGACTGGCTGCGGGCCGAGGCACGCGGTGGACCACCACGCGGCTCGTTGGTCTGTCGCCGGCACCGTGACGCCGCACCCGTGAGGACGCGGTCGGTCACGCACGGCGACTCCACAGGGTAGCCGCCGAGCACGCCGGGGGTCAAAACCGACCGCCCTACCGCTGGACGAGCACCGCCACCGAGCGCGCCGGCACCGTGGCCGTGCCGGACGCCGCGTCCCAGGTCGTGGTCTTGACCACCGGGTCCGACCCGGTGGCCTGCACCGGGGACAGGGTGAGGGCCGCTCCCCCAAGGCCCGGTACGGGCTGGGTCACCGCCGTCGCCCCGGCGTTGATGACGACCAGCATGCCGCGCAGGGCGGGATCGACGTCCGGGCCGACGGTGTCGTCGACCCGCATGACGACCACCCCGGGCCGGGCCGCGGCGGTACCGCTGGTCGGGAAGCTGACCTTGGCCTGGACCAGCGCCGCCGAGCCCAGCCGGAACAGTCTGGACGACGTGCGCAGCCGCAGCAGGTCCTGGGCGGCTGTGCAGTCGCCGGCCCCGTCGGTGGCGCTGGGCTTGAGCGCGGGGTCGGCCAGCAGCGGGCGCTGGTAGATCCACTTGGCCTTGTTGTCGGCCGCGGGCGGCAGCCCACGCCCGAACCCGTTGTCCTTGCCGGTCCAGTCCAGCGAGTTGAACCAGTCACCGGAGTCGTAGCTGTTGCGGTCCAGCGACTTGCTGCGCAGCAGGTCGGCGCCCGCGTGCCAGAACGACGGCGACTGGCCGAGCGCCGTGGTGGCGAGCGAGACCGTGTTCATCCGCACCCGGTCGGCCATCGGGGTGCTCTGCGGGAGCTTGAGGGTCAGGGCGTCCCAGAGCGTCTCGTTGTCGTGGGCGTCGACGTAGCTGACGACCTCGGCCGGCTGGTCGGCGTACCCCGCCGGTCTGCCGTTGTAGTCGACCCCGTCACCGCGGACGACGGCACCGGCGGCGTCGCGGAACGTGAACGCCGCCAGGTTTCCCGCCAGTCCCAGCTCGACCAGGTCGGTGGCGTGGGCGAGCGTGCCCGCTTGAGCGGCCGCGTCGCCGTTGACCGCAGCGCCGTTGGGCGCACCGGCCAGGCCGGTGCCCAGGCCCTGCACCCGCGGGTCGTCGTCGAACGGGCCCCCGCCGCGCACGGCGTCGCGCAGCCGGTCGCTGAACGTGCCGATGCCCGTCCCGCCGAGCTGGCCCTGGCTGGCCTGGTAGAACCGCGCGTTGTCGGCGACCTCACCGAAGTTCCAGCCCTCGCCGTACAGGTAGATGCGGCGCCCGTCCACGCCGTCGGCGCGCAGGGTCAGCGCGTCCAGCGCCGAGCGAACGGCGAGCATGTTCGCCCGCGACGCGTGCCCCATCAGGTCGAACCGGAAGCCGTCGACCTTGTAGTCGCGGGCCCAGGTCACCACCGCGTCCACCATCAGCTTCTGCGCCATGGCGTGCTCGGTGGCCACGTTCTGACAGCAGGTCGAGGTCTCGACCGCCCGGGTCTCCACGTTCAGCCGGTGGTAGTACCCCGGGACGATCTGGTCCAGCACCGAGGTCGCCGCCTGCCCCGAGGCCGAGGTGTGGTTGAAGACCTGGTCGAGCACCACGCGCAGCCCCTCGGCGTGCAGGGCGCCGACCATCGTGCGGAACTGGCTGACGCGGGGGGCGCCGTCGGGATCGGTGGCGTACGAGCCCTCGGGAGCCATGAAGTGGTACGGGTCGTAGCCCCAGTTGTAGCCGTCCTTGGCGGCCACCGCGGTGACGCAGGCCTGCTGCTGCTCGGAGTCCGGCGGCAGCGCGGCCAGGTCGCAGGCCGGCGTCTGCTGGGTGGCGCGGTCCTCGTTGATCGACGTGATGTCGAACGTCGGCAGCAGGTGCACGGTGTTCAACCCGGCCTTCGCCAGCGTCCGAAGGTGCCTGGTGCCCTCGCCCTCGTCGGCGAACGCCAGGTAGGTGCCCCGGTGAGCCGCGGGAACGCTCTCGTCGCTGATCGAGAAGTCGCGTACGTGCAGCTCGTAGATCGTCGAGTCCACCGACTGCTCGAGCCGGGGTGCTGCCGCCGTGCGCCACTGCGCCGGTTGCAGCGCCGGGTCGGCGAGGTCGGTGACGACCGAGCGCCGGGAGTTCGTGGTCAGCGTGAGCGAGTAGGGGTCGGTGACCTGGTTGTGCTCGACCCGGCGGGTGGACGGCGCGTATACCGTCACGTCGTACAGGTACTGGGCGTTCCTCCACGCTGGTCGACCGGTCGTCCCCCACACCCCGTCTGAGGACCGCTTGAGCTGCACCCGTTGCGGCGCAGCGGTGCTGGCGCCCTTCGGCCACACGAGCAGATCGACGTCCTGGGCGGTCGGGGCCCAGACACCGAACGCGGGTGCGGTGCCGTGCCAGGTCACGCCCAGGGCGGCCGAGCCGGCCGCCGCGTAGACGTCGTCCAGCACGCCGGGCACCTGGACGCCGGTCGCGTCGACCAGCCGGCCGAGGTCGTCGTACTGCGCGACCGCCAGCTGGCCCTTGAGGATCTCGTCGGCCACCTTGGCCGTCCCCTTCGGCAGGCGAAGGGCGATGAAGCCCTTGAGCTGGGGGTGGGCGGCCGTCACCGAGACGGGCAGTCCGGCCGGGTCGTACGTGAGGGCGGCCGACGAGCCGCCGGTCACCGCCTCGTCGTCGACGGCCAGGCCGCCGGTGGCCGACCAGTGCAGCCGCCACCGCACCTGATCGGCGGTCTTGGCCGCCGGGAGCGAGGTTGCGGGCCACGCCACCAGGTCACGGCCCACCCAGTGGGCCTTGGCCTTGGTGAGGTCTGGTGCGGCTCCGGCCCGCGAGGTCGTCACAGTCATGACGTGGGTCGCGAGGACGTAGGAGAAGGTCGTGATGACGCCGGCCGAGGGCACGCTGAACGCGATGTTCGCGCCACCGCGCACTCCACCCGCGCCGTAGCTCTCGTCCGACGACAGCGCGTGCGCCGCCTGCGTCTCGTAGCTGCCGGCCGGGATCTGGTCGGTGCGCAAGGTCAGCGTGCCGTCACCGTCCGGGTCCTGCAGCCACGACCGCATGCACGTGGGGTCCCAGTCACCGGGGCAGCCGAGCTCGGACTGGAACGACCCCGGGGCGGTGACGATCGGCCCCTGGGCGTCGGAGGTCACGTAGTGCGTCCGGTGGTCGTAGTAGAACGACACCTGCTTCGTCCCGGCCGTGTACTCCAGGTTCGCGCCGTTCGGCACACCCCCCGCCCCGTAGTTGACGTCCCAGACCTTGTCGATCGCCGCCTTGTAGGCGTACGGCGCCGGCGGCAGGGTGTGGGTGCCCTTCCAGACCTGGTCCTTGGGGTCCAGGGTCAGCTGGGCCTGCGGGCAGTCCGGCAGCCAGTCGCCCGGGCAGCCCATCTCGCTGTTGTGGCTGCCGGGGACGCTGACGTTGTCGGGCTGGGTGACCGGCCCGACGCCGCCCGTCGCGGGGGCTCCGGCAGGCGAGGGGTCTCCGACGACGGCGTACGTCGAGGTGGCCGAGTAGTTGCCGCTGCTGTCCCTCAGCACCGAGCGGTACTCGACCAGGGTGCCCCTCGCCAGGCCGCTGGTGTCGTGGAAGACGCGGTACGGGGCGTTGTCGTCCGTGCCGAGACGGGTCCAGGCCCTGGTGCCCACCGGGCGGAAGCCGAACGTCACCTCCGCCAGCACGTTCTCAGGAACCGACACGCCGATCTCGGCGCGACCACCGACGACGCCACCGGCCTGCGGGGACGAGGCGAACACGGCCGGGGCGCTCTTGCGCTCGGCGATCGGGCTGGTGGCCCTCCAGACCGCCACCGACAGTGGCGGCACGGTGATGCCCGTCCGACCCTCGGCGTCGGTGCGCAGCCGGGTGCTGGTGCCGAACAGGGGCGCGAACGTGGCGCGGTCACCGAACGTCGCGATGTCGACCGTCTTGGCCGTCGTCGCGTTGTTGGCCGCGACGACGTACTCGATGTTCTTGGCGCGGTCGACGCGGCTCACCGCGTAGATGCCGGCCGCCGACGAGGCGTACCGGTGCACCTGGGTGCCGTCGGCCAGCGCGGGGTTCGCGGTGCGCAGGCGCGCGATCTGCTGGATCGAGCGGTACAGCGGGGACGTCGTGTCGTACCGGTCGCGGCTGCCGGGGGTGCCGCCGACGAGGTCCTCGGCGTTGTACTGCGCGACCTTGCTGGCGAACATGTCCTGCCGTGCGTCCTTGTCACCGCCCGCACCCGCGAAACCCTGTTCGTCGCCGTAGTAGACGACCGGTTGACCACGGGTGAGGTACATCAGGTCGTGCGCCAGGACGTCGCGCTGCTGCAGGTCGGCGGCACCGGCTGACGAACCCTTGAGCATCATGGCGATCCGGCCCATGTCGTGGTTGCCGAGGAACGTCGGCAGCTCGTAGGCGCTGGAGTCGGTGTCGGTGAAGTAGTCGTCGCCGGCGTACAGGTCGCGCAGGCCGGTGGTGGCGCCGCCCGCGGCGGAGTCCTTGGCCGCGGCCTGGAACCCGAAGTCCAACGTCGCCGGCAGCTTTGCCTTCGTCGTGAACTCGGACATGTACGAGGGGCGCGCGTCGTAGACCTCGCCGAACATGAAGAAGTCCTTCTTGCCGATCGCCTTGGCGCGGGCCAGGATCGCCGGCGAGAACGTCTGCCAGAACTCGGTGTTGACGTGCTTGACCGTGTCGATGCGGAACCCGTCGATGCCGAAGTCCACCCACTGCTGGTAGATGTCGGTCATGCCGTCGACCACGGCCGGCTGCTCGGTGAACAGGTCGTCGAGCCCGACGAAGTCGCCGTACTCGCTGCTCTCACCGGCGAACGTGGAGTCACCACGGTTGTGGTAGCGCGTCGGGTCGTTCAGCCAGGCCGGCACCTTCACGGTCTTGTCCGCCTCGGACCGGAACACGGGGGTGTACGGGAAGGACGTGGCGGCGTCCAGCGCCGGGAAGGTACCGGTGCCGGCGTACGTCTTGTCGTCGAAGACGGTGCCGCCGGCGTCCTTGTAGGGCGTCACGGACTTGGGGACGTAGGAGTACTGCTTCTGCTGGTAGTCGATGACGTCGGCGGTGTGGTTGGTGATGATGTCGAAGAAGACCTTCATCCCCTTGCCGTGGGCGGCCGCGATGAGTGCCTTCATGTCGGCGTTGGTGCCCAGGTGCGGGTCGATCCGGGTGAAGTCGGTGATCCAGTAGCCGTGGTAGCCGGCGCTCGCGTCGCTGCCCGCTCCCTGCACGGGCTGGTTCTTGAACGAGGGGGTCAGCCAGATCGACGTCGTCCCGAGGCCCTTGATGTAGTCGAGCTTGCTGGTCAGGCCCTTGAGGTCGCCGCCGTGGTAGAACCCCTTGTCGGTGGGGTCCAGGCCGGTCTCGAGCCGTCCCCCCGACAGGCCTCCGGCGTCGTTGGTGGTGTCGCCGTTGGCGAACCGGTCGGCCATGACGAAGTAGAACTGCTCGCGGGTCAGGGGTGCGCGCAGGCTCGGCTGCGCCAGCGCCTTGTCGGCAGCGGTCACCGCGCCGGGCAGGTCGGTGGGCGTGATGGCGATGCGATGGGACACGTCGTCGTAGCTGAACTCCAGGGTGGCCTCGCCCTGCAGCACGAGGGGGACGTTCTGCTTGCCGCCGTCCTGGCCGTAGCTGCGGGCCCAGCTGTCGTCGATCGCGACCTTCAGCGCGTACGTGCCGGCCGGCACGGTGAACCTGGCGCTGAAGACCGAGGTGTCACCCACCCGGGGCAGGTGGGTGGTCGCGCAGTCCGGCGCCCAGTCCTGCGGGCACCCGATCTCGCTCTGCAGCGAGCCGACCAGCGTCACGGACCTCGGCAGCGGGGTGTCGGCCGCTGTGGCCGGAGCCGGCAGCCCCCCGGCGAGGGCGAGCACCAGGGCCAGCAGCACCGGGGCGAGGACGAACGGGGACGGCGCGACGATGCGCTGACGGCGAAGCATGGGCACTCCCAGCCGGGTGGACGGCGATGTCCGCAATGGTGATGTTCGTGGGCAGATGAGCTGCTCGCGCCTCACCGTAGCGCCGCCCGAGCCGCAATGGCAGAGGGCTGCTTGCTATTTCTGCAAGAACTTTCAGCCGACCGTCGGTTCAGCGCTGGCGCACGACGCGTCCCTCGTCCCACACCGGCTCGGGCGCTTCGTAGACCCGGCCGTCCTGCCCGAACACCAGGTAGCGGTCGAACCCGCGGGCGAACCACCGGTCGTGGGTGACCGCGAGGACGGTGCCCTCGAACGCGGCCAGCCCCTCCTCCAGCGCCTCGGCCGAGTGCAGGTCGAGGTTGTCGGTGGGCTCGTCCAGCAGCAGCATCGTGGCGCCCGAGAGCTCGAGCAGCAGGATCTGGAACCTGGCCTGCTGGCCGCCCGAGAGCGACTCGAAGGTCTGCTCGCTGGACCTCGCCAGCTCGTAGCGGTCCAGCGCGCGGGCCGCCTGCTCGCGGGGCATCCCGTCGCGGTGCTCGTCCCCGCGGTGCAGCACCTCGAGCAGGGTGCGGCCCAGCAGCAGGGGCTGCTCGTGAGTCTGGGCGAACCAGCCCGGACGGACCCGGGCGCCCAGCCGGGCCACCCCGGTGTGCTCGACCGCGGCGATGGCGACGTCCCCGACCGGCCGGTGTTCGACGTCGGGGTCGGACCCGCCGGCAGCCAGCAGCCGCAGGAAGTGCGACTTGCCCGAGCCGTTGGACCCCAGCACCGCCACCCGCTCGCCGAACCAGACCTCCAGGTCGAACGGCTTCATCAGGCCGGTCAGCTCGACCTGCTCGCAGACCAGCGCCCGCTTGCCGGTGCGACCGCCGCGCAGCCGCATCGTGACGTTCTGCAGCTGGGGCAGCGCCTCGGGCGGCCCGGCGTCCACGAACCGCTGCAGGCGCTTCTCGGCGGCGTGGTACTGGCTGGACATGTCACTGTTGTAGGCGGCCTTGGTCTTGTAGTACTGCACCAGGGCCTTGAGCTTGGCGTGCTCCTCGTCCCACCGCCGGCCGAGCTCGTCGAGGCGGGCCAGCCGGTCCTGGCGGGCCTGGTGGTAGGTCGCGAACCCGCCGGGGTGCACCCACACGCTGCTGCCGGCCGCCCCGGGCTCCAGCGTCGCGATCCGGGTCGCCGCGCGGTCGAGCAGCTCACGGTCGTGGCTGACGAACAGGACCGTCTTGGCCGTCTCGCGCAGCCGGTCCTCGAGCCAGCGCTTGCCCGGCACGTCGAGGTAGTTGTCGGGCTCGTCCAGCAGCAGCACCTCCTCCGGCCCGCGCAGCAGCGCCTCGAGCACCAGTCGCTTCTGCTCGCCCCCCGACAGGCTGCGGACGTCGCGCCACTGGGCCCGCTCGTACGGCGCGCCGATCGCCGCCACCGTGCAGACGTCCCACAGGGTCTCGGCCTCGTACCCGCCGGCGTCGGCCCAGTCCGCGATGGTCTGCGCGTAGCGCATCTGGGTGCGCTCGTCGTCGTGCTCCATCATGGCCAGCTCGGCGTCGTCCAGCGCCCGGGCGGCGGCCCGCACCCGCGGCGGGGCGACCGTCAGCAGCAGGTCGCGCACGCTGGAGTCGTCGCGAACCTGACCGACGAACTGGCGCATCACCCCGAGCCCGCCGCTGCGGGTGACGGCGCCGGCGTGCGCGTCCAGGTCGCCGGCGATGATCCGCAGCAGCGTCGTCTTGCCCGTGCCGTTGGGCCCGATCAGGGCGACGTTCACGCCGTCACCGACGCGCAGGCTGACCTCCTCGAGCAGCGGGCGGCCGTCCGGCAGGTGGTAGCTGATGGCGTTGACGTCGACGTGTCCCACCCGCCCAGTCTGCCGGGCGCCCGCTGCCCCGGCACCGCCTTTACCCGCCACCGCCTTCGGACGGAAAGGACGGACGGAGGGGCGGGAGCAAGCCGGCCCCGGGGGGTCAGAGGGTCAGAGGAGTCAGAGCAGGCGGCGGACGGCGCGGGCGGCGCGGGCGCGGACGGCGAGCTGGTCGTCGGTCGGGTAGTCGACCTGCTCGAGGGTCAGGCCGCCGGGGGCCACGACGCCGACGCGGGCGTCGCGGGCCCGCCCGGCGAGAACCTGCGCCGGCCAGTCGACGTCGCGCCGACCCAGACCCACCGGCAGCAGTGCACCGACCAGGGCGCGCACCATCGAGCGGCAGAAGGCGTCGGCCACCACGGTGGCCACGACCAGGCCGTCGTCGGGCTCGCCGAGCACGGGGCGCCGCCACGAGTACTCCAGCAGCGTGCGCACCGTCGTGGCTCCCTGGCGGCGGCGGCAGAACGCGGCGAAGTCGTTGAGGCCGACCAGGTGCGCCGACGCGGTCGACATGGCCTCGAGGTCCAGCGGACGCCGCAGGTCGAGCACCTCGTGCCGGCGCAGCGGGTCGGGGCCGGACTCGGCCTCGCTGACCCGGTAGGCGTAGTGCCGGCGCAGCGCCGAGAACCGGGCGTCGAACCCTGCGGGGGCGACCTCGGCCCGGCGCACGCGGACGTCGCGCGGCAGCACCCCGGTCAGCCGGCGGACCAGCGCCCGACCGGGCGGTACGTCGGAGCGCCCCGGGGCAGCGGACCACAGCTCGCGCGGCAGGTCGACGTGAGCGACCTGGTGCCGCGCGTGCACCCCCGAGTCGGTGCGCCCGGCGACGACCAGCCGCGGGACGTCTGGAAGGCGCAGCACCCGGGCGAGGGACTGGGCCAGGAGAGCCTCGACCGTCCGCTGCGCCGGCTGGGCCGCCCACCCGGCGAACGCCGTCCCGTCGTACCCGAGGTCCAGGCGCACGCGCACGAACCCGCCGTCCCCCTCATGGGGGGCGGCGGGTTCGTCGTGCGGGACCGGCTGGATCAGGCTTTGCCGTCCGTCGACTCGTCGATGGCGGCGGTGGCCTCGTCGTCGGCGATGTCGGCCGCGGCGTCCGCGTGAGCGGCGTCGTCGGTGCCCGGCGCCTGGTCCTCGACGACCTCGGCAGCCTGCTCGGCCTCGGCGGCGGCGACGACCGCCGCCTGGACGTCACCCTCGCGGTGCGCGTCGGCAGCCTCCTGCGCCTTGACCTCGGCCTCGGCCGCGGCGGCCGTCGTGCTGCTCTTACGGGAGGTGCGCCGGGTGGCGGCCTCGGCCTCGCGCACGGTCGCCTGCTTGGCCGACAGCGGCCCGCGGACGAGCTCGATGACGGCCATCGGGGCGTTGTCGCCCTTGCGCGGGGCGATCTTGGTGATCCGGGTGTAGCCGCCCTCGCGCTCGGCGACGTCCGGCGCGATCTCGGTGAACAGGCGGTGCACGACACCCTTGTCGCTGATCACCGCGAGCACCCGACGTCGGGCGTGCAGGTCACCGCGCTTGGCGAAGGTCACCAGGCGCTCGGCCAGCGGGCGCAGCCGCTTGGCCTTGGCCTGGGTCGTGGTGATGCGGTCGTTCTCGAACAGCGCCTGGGCCAGGTTGCCGAGGATCAGCCGCTCGTGGGCGGGGCCGCCGCCGAGACGCGGACCCTTCGTGGGCTGGGGCATGGTGGTCGATCTCCTACCGGTCGGTCAGGACGCGCCAGGCGGCGCACCCCGGGGGGAAGGTCAGTACTGCTCGTCCTCGGCGTACGCCGCGTCGTCGTCGCCGTAGTTCTCGACGACCGCGGTGGGGTCGAACCCGGGCGGGCTGTCCTTGAGCTGCAGCCCCATGCCGACGAGCTTGGCCTTGACCTCGTCGATCGACTTGGCACCGAAGTTGCGGATGTCGAGCAGGTCGGCCTCGCTGCGCCCGACCAGCTCACCGACGGTGTGGATGCCCTCGCGCTTGAGGCAGTTGTACGAGCGCACCGTGAGCTCGAGCTCCTCGATGGGCAGCGCCAGGTCGGCGGCCAGGGCCGCGTCGGTCGGCGAGGGGCCCATGTCGATGCCCTCGGCCTCGACGTTGAGCTCGCGGGCCAGGCCGAACAGCTCGACCAGGGTCTTGCCGGCCGAGGCCATGGCGTCACGCGGGGCGATGCTGGACTTGGTCTCGACGTCGACGACGAGCCGGTCGAAGTCGGTGCGCTGCTCGACGCGGGTCGCCTCGACCTTGTAGGTCACCTTCAGCACCGGCGAGTAGATCGAGTCGACCGGGATGCGGCCGATCTCGGCGTCACCGGACTTGTTCTGGGTGGCCGAGACGTAGCCCCGGCCGCGCTCGACGGTCAGCTCCATCTCGAGCTTGCCCTTGGCGTTCAGCGTCGCGATGTGCAGGTCGCTGTTGATGATCTCGACACCGGCGGGGGGCGCGATGTCGGCGGCCGTGACGGCGCCGGGGCCCTGCTTGCGCAGGTACATCACGACGGGCTCGTCGTGCTCGCTGGAGACGACCAGCTGCTTGATGTTGAGGATGATCTCGGTGATGTCCTCCTTGACGCCCGGCACGGTGGAGAACTCGTGCAGCACGCCGTCGATGCGCAGGCTCGTGACCGAGGCACCGGGGATCGAGGACAGCAGGGTGCGGCGCAGGGAGTTGCCGAGGGTGTAGCCGAAGCCGGGCTCGAGCGGCTCGATGACGAACCGCGAGCGCGAGTCGTCGATGACCTCTTCGGTGAGCTGGGGACGCTGTGCGATGAGCATTGGGTGGTTCCTTCCCACGGGTGCCCGCTATTTGGCACCTCATGACTTCCGCGCCCACCCGGGCTCGGTCTGCCGGGTGGGTGCGCCGGACGTCGGTCCGCGGGCTGGCCGCGGTGCCGACGTCCGGCGGTCGATCAGTTCTTGCTGTAGAGCTCGACGATCAGCTGCTCTTGCACCTGGGTGTCGATGACCTGCCGCGAGGGCAGGGCGTGCACGAGGATCCGCAGCTGGCTGGGGATCGCCTCGAGCCACGCCGGGACGGTGCGCTCCCCGGCGGTCTCACGGGCGATGATGAACGGGGTCATCTCGTGGGACTTGACCCGCACCTCGACGATGTCCTTCTCGCGGACCCGGTAGGAGGGGATGTCGACCTTGATGCCGTTGACCGTGACGTGGCCGTGCCGGACGAACTGGCGGGCCATGTCGCGCGAGGCGGCGAAGCCGGCGCGGTAGACGACGTTGTCGAGCCGCAGCTCGAGCAGGCGCAGCAGGTTCTCACCGGTCTTGCCGGTGCCGCGGTGGGCCTCGTCGTAGTAGTTGCGGAACTGCTTCTCGAGCACCCCGTAGATGCGCGCGGCCTTCTGCTTCTCACGCATCTGCAGGAGGTACTCGCTCTCCTTGGTGCGCGCGCGGCCGTGCATGCCCGGCGGGTAGGGCCGGATCTCGATGGGGCACTTGGGGGAGTCGCACTTGGCTCCCTTGAGGAACAGCTTGGTCTTCTCGCGCCGACAGCGCTTGCAGTCGGGGCCGGTATAACGCGCCATGTGGCTGGTTCTCCTAGGTCTCGCCGCGCGTCAGACGCGGCGACGCTTGGACGGGCGGACGCCGTTGTGCGGCACGGGGGTGACGTCCGAGATCGATCCGACCTCGAGGCCGGTCGCCGTGAGCGACCGGATCGCGGTCTCGCGCCCGGAGCCCGGGCCCTTGACGAACACGTCGACCTTGCGCATGCCGTGCTCCATCGCGCGCCGGGCAGCAGCCTCGGCGGCCATCTGCGCGGCGAACGGCGTCGACTTGCGCGAGCCCTTGAAGCCCACCTGGCCGGCGGAGGCCCAGGCGATGACGTTCCCGGTGGGGTCGGTGATCGAGACGATCGTGTTGTTGAACGTGCTCTTGATGTGAGCGTGCCCGTGGGCGACGTTCTTCTTCTCCTTGCGGCGCACCTTCTTGGTGCCCGCAGCCGTACGGCTCTTGGGAGGCATGTGCAGGTAGCTCCTGTGCTGAGGGGAGGTCGTCGGTCCGCCGTTCGAGGGATCGACAGGGCGGACTACTTGCGGGCGGCCTTCTTCTTGCCGGCCACGGTGCGCTTGGGGCCCTTGCGGGTCCGAGCGTTGGTCTTGGTGCGCTGGCCACGCACGGGCAGGCCGCGGCGGTGCCGGATGCCCTCGTAGCTGCCGATCTCGACCTTGCGCCGGATGTCGGCGGCGACCTCACGACGCAGGTCGCCCTCGAGCTTGAAGCTGGCCTCGAGGTGGTCACGCAGACGAACCAGGTCGTCGTCGGACAGGTCCTTGACCCGCACGTCGGGGCTGACGCCCGTCGCGGTGAGGGTCTCGGCGGCCCGGGTGCGTCCCACGCCGTAGATGTAGGTGAGCGCGACCTCGAGGCGCTTGTCGCGCGGGAGGTCGACGCCGATCAGACGAGCCATGAAGCTTTCTCCTCATCGTGCTGCGGAGGTCTGGTGCACCACCGGTCCGCTCCCTGATGGGCAGCGGTCCCCGGCCTCCGCGGCCGGGGGTGACGTCCCGGGCGAGGTGCCCGGGGGTCGGGTGGTGCTTCGGGTGGTGCTGGTCGGTCGGACCTGCTGGTGCTACGGGTGGTGGCTGCTCAGCCCTGACGCTGCTTGTGGCGCAGGTTCTCGCAGATCACCATGACCCGGCCGTGACGGCGGATCACCTTGCACTTGTCGCAGATCTTCTTGACGCTGGGCTTGACCTTCATCTGCCTGCCGTCTGCTCGTGGTGGTCAGGGTGGACGTCGTGCGCCCGTACTGCGGCGCGGGGAGGATTCAGCGGTAACGGAAGACGATGCGTCCGCGGGTGAGGTCATAGGGACTGAGCTCGACCACGACCCGGTCCTCGGGAAGGATCCGGATGTAGTGCTGACGCATCTTGCCCGAGATGTGCGCGAGAACCTTGTGACCGTTGCTCAGCTCGACGCGGAACATCGCGTTGGGCAGAGCCTCGATGATCGTGCCCTCGATCTCGATGACACCGTCCTTCTTCGCCATGTCCTCCGCATTCCGTGCTGTCGACGTGCGTGGGCCGGCCATCGGGCCGGACCCACAGGGATGGGTGAAACGTCATGCAGGCGGCGCGCGAACGCCCTTCCTCCAACCGCCAGAACCAGCCGCGGGACGGGGGTGAGGACGAGACGTCGTGATCCGACACGACAGGATACGCCAGAGCGGCACGAGAACCCAAATGCTCCCGATCGGGCCGGGCCGGGGGCGCTCAGTCCCGCCCGGCGTACGGCGCGCCCAGCCGGGCCAGCTGCTCGCGGCCGCCGTCCAGGGCGGTCAGCACCCACAGCCCGTCCTCGGCGACGGCGACCGTGTGCTCGAAGTGGGCGGCCCGCGAGGAGTCGGTGCTGACGACGGTCCAGTCGTCGTCCAGCACCCGGGTCGCGGCCGAGCCGCGGGTCAGCATCGGCTCGATCGCGACGACCAGCCCCGCGCGCACCCGCACGCCCTTGTCGCGCACCCGGTAGTTGGGCACCTGGGGGTGCTGGTGCATCTCGGTGCCGATCCCGTGACCGACGTACTCCTCGACGATGCCGTAGCCCGAAGGGCCCAGCGCTCCCCCGTCCTGCGCCCGCGACTCGACCAGGTCCTCGACGGCCGAGCCGACCTCGTGCAGCCGGCGGCCGGCGAGCAGCGCCGCGATGCCGTGCCACATGGCCTCCTCGGTGGTCTCGACCAGCTGCTCGTCGGCGGGGTCGGGGTGGCCCACGACCAGCGAGACGGCGGCGTCACCGTGCCAGCCCGCCACGATCGCCCCGCAGTCGATCGAGACCACGTCGCCGTCGGTGAGCACCCGGTCACCGGGGATGCCGTGCACGATCTCGTCGTTGACCGAGACGCAGAGCGTCGCGGGGAACCCGTGGTAGCCCATGAACGAGGGGACCGCCCCCGCCCCGCGGATGCGCTTCTCGGCGATCGCGTCCAGGTCGCGGGTCGTCATGCCGACCTCGGCGGACTCGCGCAGCAGCGCGAGCGTCTCACCCACGACCAGGCCCGCTCGGCGCATGGCGCTCACCTGGTCGGGCGTCTTGTACTGGATCCGGTCACGGCCGATCACGCGGCGGGACCGCCGTTCACCGCTGGACCGTGGTGGCCCGGCCGTCGATGGCCTGCTGCAGCCGGGTGCTGACCTCGTCGACCTCGCCCATGCCGTCGACCTGCACGAGCAGCCCGCGCTCGCCGTACACCGCCGTCAGGGGGGCGGTCTGCTCGGTGTAGACCTCCTGGCGGTGCCGCACGGTCTCTTCGGCGTCGTCACTGCGTCCGGCCGTCTGCGCCCGCCGCACCAGCCGAGCCACGATCTCGTCGGGGTCGACGGTCAGCTCGGCGACGGCGTCCAGCGCCGACCCGGCGACGGCCAGCATCTGGTCGAGCTCGTCGACCTGCGCGCGGGTGCGGGGGTAGCCGTCCAGCAGGAACCCGCCGGCCGCGTCGTCCTGGGCCAGCCGGTCGCGCACCATCGCGTTGGTGACCTCGTCGGGCACGTACCCGCCGGCGTCCACGATCGCCTTGACCTGGACGCCGAGCTCGGTGCCCCCGGCGATGTTGGACCGGAAGATGTCGCCGGTCGAGATCGCCGGGATGCCGTAGTGCTCGGCCAGCCGCGCCGCCTGGGTGCCCTTGCCCGCACCGGGCGGGCCGAGGATCACGAGGCGCATCAGCGCAGGAACCCTTCGTAGTGCCGCTGCTGCAGCTGCGACTCGATCTGCTTCACCGTCTCCAGGCCCACGCCGACGATGATCAGGATCGAGGTGCCACCGAAGGGGAAGTTCTGGTTGGCGTTGACCAGCGCCAGCGCGATCAACGGG
>JACMOY010000418.1 GCA_014377795.1 Actinomycetota bacterium
CGCCGTCGGCCAGGAAGTTGCCGATGTTCTGCACGGTGTCGGAACCGACGCCAACGACGTCCGTCGCGGACGGTGCCAGGTCGGCCTGGGCCGGGGCGACGAGAGCGAGGCCGAGTGCGGCACTGGCGAGCGCCGCACCGCCTGACAGGAACATGGTGCGAGAGCGCATTTTTCCTCCGAGAAGAGCAGGGGTGCGGTGGGTGGTGCGGGTGGGTGGGTAGTGCGGGTGGGTGGGTGGTGCGCGCTAAACGTCGCCGCCCCCGGCTTACGTGGCCCCTTACTTGAGTGAACGCCACATGAATGTCAGCAGGCCGTCAGCTCGGTATCGGGCACCCGGAGAAACGATGCGACTGCGGCAATCGTTGGTGCCGGCTGAACGCGCACGCGGCAGCGCTCGAGGTGGCTTTAGAACAGGTTGGGCAGCAGCTGCGCAGCGGACGTCGCCGCGGCCCACAGCACCAGCAGTAGCGCCGGCGCGGCTGCCAGCCAGGTCTGCCAGAGACCCCACCGGGCCTGGGCCCAGGCGACCGCGCAGCCCACGACGAGCAGGGCCTGCATCCACAGCAGCAGCGGCAGCACCGCGCTGCGGTTGCCTGCCATCAGGTCCTCGTTCGCGGGGATCGCGCTCGGGCGAGTCGAGCTCGGTAGGCGCGGCGTCCCCTTGAGGATCGCGTCGACGTAGACCACCCCCCTGGCGCGCAGGCCGTTGGCCAGCGAGGCCCCCTCGGTGGAGGCCAGCGACAGGCGGCTGCCGCCGAACGGCAGCAGGGCGGGCAGCGGGTCGCCGGCGCGACGGACCCCCTCGACCACGAAAGTGAAGTCGCCCTGGCCGGTCGTGGCTGTGATCACGTCACCCGCATCGAGGCGCGCGATGCCACCAAAGGCGGCGCCGTACGTCGTGCCACGACCGAGGAGCACCGAGACGCCGGGCTGACCCGGCAGCGGGGTGTTGCGCCGGTGCCCTGGTGCCTTCTGAGTCTGCACCGACGACGTGCCCTCGACCACCACGGCGTCGCGGATGCCGGCGCCTCGCGCGTTGAGCAGCGCGACCGGCGTGCCTGATGTCGTGGCACCGAGGGGGGCAGTTCCGTTGGCCAGCCTGACCCTCAGATCGTCGTACAACCGGCCCTGATCGGCTCGGTACTGCATCGCACCCAGCACGGTGGCGCTGAACACCAGCCACAGGCAGAGCCCGCTCACCATGGCCACCGACCACAGACCAACCGACGCCGATGCGGTCAACGGCGCAAGCGGGCGGCGGACAGGCCGGGGTGGTGCGGGGGCCGCGCCGCGGCGGGCGTCTTCGTCGTGGTCGACCGCGGCTGCGGCGGTGGGCGCGTCGTCGAGCTCGCGATCGACCACCACCCCCCGACGACGCAGCCAGACGTCAGCCACGCCGACCCCGCAGCTGGCGGTTGGCCAGGGTGACCGCGACGGCGGCACCCGAGACCAGTGCCGCAAGGATGAGCAGGGCAGGGACGCTGCCTGCCAGCCCCATCTCGGTCGCCAGCGTCGGC
>JACMOY010000419.1 GCA_014377795.1 Actinomycetota bacterium
AGTTCGTCAAGGAGCACCCGCGGCTGAACGTGCACAGCGGTGCGGTCGCCTTCGCCCGCGAGAAGCTCGAGCAGCAGGGTGGTGAGGGCTCGGGTGAGCTGCTCAGCGACCCGGCCCTGGCGCAGTACGACGCCCGCGCGTTCCCGCGCACGACCATCGCGTCGGCGCAGAGCGACGGCGCCCGGTCGGCGTACGTCAAGGCCTCCCGCAACGGCAAGGTCGCGAGCCCCGGCCCCCCGGCGCCAGTAGGACCCCAGGCGCCTGCGGCCAACGGCGCCTGGTCGATGGCCGGCCCGACCCTGGGCACCGTCCCCGGCGACGTCACGTACACCGGCACCGACGCCCACGTCGCCGGCCGCACCACGGCCATGGCGATCGACCCGGCCTGCACCGCCACCGGCGACTGCACCCTGTACATCGCCTCCGCCGGCGGCGGCGTCTGGGAGTCCGTTGGCGCGACGTCCTCGACGCCGACCTGGACGGCGATCGGCGCGCAGATCCCCTCGGGCGCCATCGGTGACCTCTACGTCGCGCCGGACCATTCGCTGTACGTCGGCACCGGCGAAGAGAGCGGCAGCTCGGACTCCGAGGCCGGCAAGGGCCTGTACCGCTCGACCGACCAGGGCGCCAGCTTCAGCAAGGTCACGACCGTGATCGGCGGAACGGACTTCGCCGAGGGCCGCTCGATCGGCGCCATCGCCGTCGACCCGGCCCGCCCGGGCCACCTGTACGTCGGCACCGACGTCGCCCGGCACGGCGCGTCGTCGGTCAACGGCGGCCGCTTCACCCCGCCGGGCGTCTCGCCCGTCGGGCTGTACGAGTCGACCGACGGCGGCGCGATCTGGACGCTGTCGAAGTCCGAGACCTCTGACCCGGTCGCGAGCGGGTCGTCCAACGGCGGCGACTTCTTCCGCGGTGGGGTCACCAAGATCCTGACGGACCCGATCAACCCCACAACCGTGTACGCCTCGATGTCGTCGTACGGTCTCTACCGACGGGTCGACGGCGGCGCCTGGACCCGCATCTACTCCGTGGCGAGCCCAGGGTCGTCGACCATCTCGTCGGTCAACCGGGTCGAGTTCGACGTCATCAAGAACGGTGGTAGGACCCGGATCTACCTCGGTGACGCGACCGCGATCGGTGGTGTCGCAGGTCTGTTCCGTTCCGATGACGCCCGCGCCGCGTCTCCGGTGTTCACCGGCCTGTCGAGCGCGGACCCGACGTCGCTCGGCTTCGACTCCTACAACTTCTGCCAGGCGCAGTGCTCCTACGACATGGTCGTCACGGCCGTGCCGGGCCGCCCGGACGAGGTGGTGCTGTCCGGTTCGATGAACTACGGCGAGCTGTTCACCGCCCACCAGCCGAGCAACGGGCGCGCCGTCGTCCGCTCGACCGACAAGGGCGTGAGCTTCACCGACATGACCAACGACACGGCAGCCAAGCCGAACGGGCTGCACCCCGACCACCACGCGCTGCTGTTCGTGCCCGGCTCTGACGGGCAGACGTTCTTCTCCGGCTCGGACGGCGGCATCGTCAAGGCGTCCGGACCGTTCGTCGACGACAGCGCCAAGTGCGCTGGCCGTGGGCTCACCGCTGCTGAGGAGACGCGCTGCCGGCGACTGCTGTCGGCCGTCCCGACCAGCAACCAGGACATCAACACGGGCCTGAACACGCTGCAGTTCCAGAGTGTCAGCCTCGGCAAGGGCGGGATCCTGCAGGGCGGAACGCAGGACAACGGCACCTGGGAGTCCGACCTGACCGGCTTCTCGGAGTCGGTCGGTGGTGACGGGGGCAACTCCGGCTTCAACGTCGCCGACCCGAACATCCGCTACCACTCCTACTACGCGCCGCAGCACGACGTGAACTTCCGCGGCGCAGACCCGCGTGGCTGGGACTGGATCTCTGACCCGCTGCTGAACAGCGGCGAGGCCGCCTCGTTCTACACCCCGTTCGTCGCCGACCCCAAGGTCGCCGGCACCGTGTTCGACGGGCTGCAGCACATCTGGCGCACCACCGACAACGGCGGTGACCGGGCGTACCTGGATCTGCACTGCAACGAGTTCACCGGCGACTTCGCCAAGAACAAGCCGTGCGGTGACTGGGTGCCGATGGGCGGCTCGAAGGGCGACCTGTCCGGCCAGGCATGGGGGACGGACAACGTCGGCCGCGGCAACTACGTCGTCGCCATCACCCGCGCTCCGTCCGACACGGGGACCCTGTGGGCCGCCACCCGGCGCGGTCGCCTCTTCGTCTCGACCAACGCGGACGCGACCTCGGCCGAGTCGGTCAAGTTCACCCGGCTCGACCAGTCGGCCAAGCTGCCGCTGCGCTTCGTCTCGGGCATCGCGGTCGACCCCAAGGACGCGAACCACGCGTTCGTCTCGTACTCGGGCTACTCGGCGTACGCCGCCGGCGGGCACGTCTACGAGGTGCGGTTCAACCCGACCACCAACACGGTGTCGGCGAAGGACCTCAGCGGCGAGACCGGCAACGGTGGCCTCGGTGACCAGCCGATCACCGGCATCGCCTACGACTCGATGATGGGGACCGTGTTCGCGTCCACGGACTTCGGCGTCCTGGCGCTGGGCGCCAACCGGGGCGTCTGGACCGGCACCGGCACCGGCTCCACCACCGGCGACCTGCCGGTCGTGGCGACGTACGGCCTGACCTACGACCAGGGGTCGCGGACCCTGTACGCCGCAACCCACGGCCGGGGCGTCTGGCAGCTCAAGCTGACCTGACCGCCCGCCTGACGCAGACGGCCCCCACCCGACCGGGTGGGGCCCGTCTGCCGTGTGACCGGCACCGAAGGCGCCTGACCCCGATCGTGGGCTTCAGGTCAGCGCTCGAGGACGTGGGCGACCAGGTACGCCGTCCCGTCGTCCAGGTGGCCGGCCAGTGAGGTCGAGACGCTGACCGGCAGGACGGTCCCGTCGGCGTGGACGTACCGCTTGTCGATGTGGTGCACGCAGCTGGCGCCGGACCGCACCTCGGCCAGGTTGCTCTCGTCCGCACGGCGGTCGTCGGGGTGGGTGATGTCGTCGACCCGCAGCGCCGACAGCTCGGCGTCGGTGCGGCCGACGAGCCGCTCGAAGGCCGCGTTTGCGAGGACGAACGTGCCGTCGATCCTGGTCAGTGTCATCCCGATGGGCGCACGGTCGAAGGCGAGCCGGAACTGCTGCTGGCTGCGTTCGAGGGCCTGGCGCGCCTGCACGACCTCGGTGACGTCGCGCGAGACTGACAGGACGCTGGTCACCCTCCCGCAGTCGTCGACCACGACCGTCACCGTCGTGGACAGCCAGCGGTAGCTGCCGTCGCCGTGCCGAGCGCGGTGCACAAGAGGTTTGCGGTTGTGCGACCCGATCGCGGCGGCTGCCGCGGCCGGTCGGTCGTCGTCGTGCAGCAGGTCGAGGGTGATCGTGCCGACCAGGTCGGCCGGTGAGCGGCCGAGCACCTGCGTGCTGGTCGCCGAGGCGTAGGTGATGACCCGGGTGGCGTCGGACACCAGCACCATCTCGTCGCTGCCCGACAGCAGCGGGGGAGCCGTGGTCGGGTCCCCGGGCGTCCCCAGCTCCTGCTTCGAGCGCAGCGCCCACGCCAGGTGCGGGGACGTCGGTGCCGGGCGCGCGTAGAACCATCCCTGGGCGGTGTCGCACCCGAGGGCGACGAGCTGCTCGGCCTGGGCGGCCTCCTCGACGCCCTCGGCGCACACGGTCATGCCCAGGCTGTGGGCGGTGTCGATGACCAGCCGTACCAGGACGGCGTCCGTGACGTTGGTGGCCACCTGCCGGACGAACGAGCGGTCGATCTTCACGATGTCGACGGGCAGCTCGCGCAGCATGGTCAGGGAGGAGTGACCGGTGCCGAAGTCGTCCAGCGCGATGCGGACGCCGAGGTCGGCCAGCTCGCGCAGCCGCTGGGCGGTCACGGCCAGGTCCTCGATCGCCGCGGTCTCGGTGACCTCCAGGCACAGCCGGCTGGCGGGCAGACCCGAGGCGGCCAGCGCGTGCGCGACCTGGGCGACGATGCCGGGTTGGGCGATCTCGATCGGCGACACGTTGACCGCGACGGTCGGCCCGTCCGGGCCCGGGTCCCACGCCGCGCCCTGCCGGCACGCCGCGTCCAGCACCCACCGGCCCAGGTCCAGGATCAGACCGGTGCGCTCGGCCAGCGGGATGAACTGGTCGGGTGGCACGACGCCGAGGTCGGGGTCGGTCCAGCGCGCCAGCGCCTCGACGCCCTCGGCCCGCCCACCTGGCAGGGCGACGACCGGCTGGAAGTGCAGGGTGAGGGCGTCTTCGTCGATGGCCGCGCGCAGCCGGCGCTCCATGCTGCGCTGGGTCATGGTCGCCGCGGTGTCCGCGGCGCTGGGCAGCAGCTGCGGCTCGAAGTGCTCGACCCGACCGCGCCCGTGCTGCTTGGCGCGGTACATCGCGAGGTCCGCCTGGGTGAGCAATGCCTCCAGCCCGCCGGGCTGCGAGCCCGACCCGTCGGTGGCGGTGTGGGCGACCCCGATGCTGGCGCCGATCTGCACGGCCAGCTCGTTGACCTGGCCCTGGTCGTCGACGCGGGTGACCGTGAACGGGACGGCGGCCTCCAGCACCAAGCGCTCGGCGAGCGCGCCCGCGTGCTCGGCGCTGACAGCGCCGGTGCCGAGGACGGCGAACTCGTCGCCGCCGAGCCGGGTGACGAGGTCGTCGGCGCGGCACTGCCGGCGCAGGCGGTCGGCGAACTGGGCGAGCACCTGGTCGCCGGCCGCGTGGCCGTGCAGGTCGTTGACGTCCTTGAACCGGTCGAGGTCGATGTACAGCAGGACCGCCGAGCGTCCGGTGCGGCCTGCGTCGGCCAAGCGCTGCATCAGCTGCAGGCGGTTGGGCAGCCCGGTCATCGGGTCGTGGGTGGCCTGGTGGGCGAAGTAGGTCGCGAGCCGCTCGAACACCGCGCTCACCGCGGCCGCCCGCAGCCCGCCCGCGGCGTCCCCGACCAGGAAGCCCTCGCGCCGATCGGGGGCGTGGCCGCCACGCACCGGGCGCTCCTGGATGAGCGTGGCCGCCGCCAGCGCCACCGGGGTGTCGTCGGCCACCAGGATGGTCGGCGGGTGCGGCAGGTCGGCCAGCTGCCGTCGTCCGTGCAGCAGCCAGCCGTACCCGAGGCGACCGGACATCAGCATGGCGAACCGCGAGCGCTCGACCAGGACCGGGTCGCCCGCGCCCACCAGAGCGACCCAGCGCAGCCCGTCGTCCAACCGGAACAT
>JACMOY010000420.1 GCA_014377795.1 Actinomycetota bacterium
ACGGTCAGCAGTGAACCCAGCGAGTTCTCGTCCGCGGGACCCCCCACGACACCATCCGGGCGGGCACGTTCGCCTCCGGGTCATCAGCCCCGCTGTGACGGCGATCGCCAACCAGGCCCGGGCGGCGGCTTCCAAGCCACCGATCGGTGACCTCAACTCCGTGATCTACGGCGCATCCTTCGACCGGTCGGCGGCGTTCAGTGACGTCGTGCCGCACACCTACGGGATCGCCCCGAGCGGGGTGCTCCAGGGCAACCGGATCTGGGACACCGCAGCGGACGGCTCCGTCACGCCCGATGCGGTGACCGGCTACCCGACCACGGCCGGCTACGACCTGACCACTGGCTGGGGCAGCCCGTACGCACCGCGGTACATCGAGCAGCTGCTCGCCCACTAGACCGGCCCCGCCACGCAAGGACCAGGTCCCCCCCGGTCCTCGCGGGGCGGCTCAGCGGCCGTGCAGCGCCTTCTCGCGGTACATCTCGACGTCGGCGACGGCCACCAGGGTCGTCGGGTCACTGGCCTCGTCCGAGATGGCGCAGCCGACCGAGCAGCGGATCGAGATGACGTGACCGGCGTGGTCGAGGTCGAAGTCGGCAGCCCCCTGGACCCGGTTGGTCAGCGAGGCCACGCTGGACCTCGGCAGCACCACGGCCACGAGGAACTCGTCGCCCCCGATCCGCGCCACGAGGTCGTCCACCCGGCCCACCGAGCGCAGGCGGTCGCCGAGTGCCGCGAGGACGGCGTCCCCCGTCGCGTGCCCGTGCCGGTCGTTGACCAGCTTGAACGCGTCGACGTCGACGAACAGGGTCGCGACGACCTCCTCGCGACCGAGGCGGCCCAGGGCCTCGAGCAGCCACGGCTCGACGGTGACCCGGGTGGCGCAGCCGGTGAGGGCGTCCGTGCTGGCCTGACGGCGTGCGACCGCCGCGTCCTCCTGCGCCTGCTGGACGGCGGCCGAGCGCTCGACCTCGGCGGCGATCAGGCGCGAGAACAGCCCCAGCAGCGGCAGGTGGGACGCCGACTGCGGGCGCGAGACGTCGTCAGCGCCGCACAGGGTGCCCCACAGCTCGCCGGACGACAGCCGCACCGGCACCGACACGGAGGACCGGATGCCGAGCGCCGCCGCGGCCTCGCTCTCGGGCCAGACGGCTGGCACGTCGTCCACGAAGGGCCGGTTCTCGGTCAGCGAGCGCCGGCACAGGCTCTGCTCCCACGGCACGTGAACGCCCTCGGGGATCGCGAACCCGCGCTGCTCCTGGCTGTTCAGGCTGTACAGCACCGACTGCTCGTCGTTCTCGACGCGGGTCAGGTACGTCGACGCCATCCCGCTCACCTGGTGCAGCGCGTCCAGCAGCGGCCGGGTCAGCTGCTCGACGTCCTGCGCGGCGCCCACCACCTCGGCGAGCTGGTGGGCGGCGAGGGCCGTCGGGTTGGTCAGCCCGGCCTGAAGCAGGGGCCCGGCCACGTGCGCGACGCCGCCCAGAGCAGCACGGTCGCGGTCGTCGAACTCCCGGTGCGGCAGCGGGTCGGCGCCGACGATCACCCCGATGACCGAACCCTGCTCGTCGCGCACCGCGGCGGCGACGACGGTGGCCCCGTCGTCTTCGGTCCCGTCGTCCGGGGCGGGGCCCTGGCCGCCGGCGACCAGGACGAGCTCACCGGTGACGGCTCGGTCGATGAGGGCCGACGAGGCGCGCGGCATGGCCAGGCTGGTGCCGACGGCGACGTCGTCCAGGCCCGGGCGGCCGTTCCTGTCCAGGACCGTGGCTGTCGCGAGCCCGAGCTGGTCGCAGAGCAAAGACAACAGCCTGCCGAGCGCGGCGCGGCCGAAGTCGTCCGCAGCTAGTGGCTGCAGGGTGCGCGGCGCGTCGTTCACCCGCCGATCGTCGGCATTCGAGGGGTGCACCTTGACGGCTGCGACGCCCGGGGCACGGGTGCACGATGGGCCGGTGCCGACGTCCCTGATGCCACCGCAGGATGCCGCCTGGCTGGGCATGGAACGTCCGACGAACCGCATGGTCGTGACGGCCGTGCTCGTGCTGGACGGTGCCCCGGACGACGAGGCGCTGCTCCGGGTGCTGCGCGAGCGGCTGGTCGCGCCCCACCCGAGCTTTCGCCGCACCCCGGTGCGTCGCCACCGCTGGTCGCCGCTGCGGTACTGGCAGCCGGACGACGGCTTCGACCTCGCCGCGCACCTGACTCGGGTGCACGTCGACAAGCCGGTCGACGTCGTGCTCGACCAGGTCGTGGCCGACCTGATGGCGCGCCCCCTCGACCCGTCCCGGCCGCCGTGGCAGATGCACCTGGCCACCGACCGGGACGGCGGGGCAGCGCTGGTCGTGCGGGTGCACCACTGCGTCGGCGACGGCGGTGCACTGGTGCAGGTGCTGCTCGCGCTGACCGCCCCCCCCGGCTCCGGTGACCCGGCCATCCGAGCCGGCCCACCGCTCGAGCCGAGCCCACGAAGGCCGCTCACGCTGCTGCGAACGGCCCTGGGTG
>JACMOY010000421.1 GCA_014377795.1 Actinomycetota bacterium
CGTCGGCCGAAGTCCTGGATCGTGTGGCCGGGCATCTGGAAGTTGGTCACGACGTCGCGGATCGCCTGCAACGTCTGGGTCGGGGCGACGTCCAGCGCGGCCCCCATCAGGTTGCGGTAGAAGACCATGTGCAGGTTCTCGTCCTGCGCGATGCGCGCCAGCATCTGCTCGCAGTACGGGTCTTGGGTGAACTTGCCGGTGTTTCGGTGCGAGATCCGCGTCGCGAGCTCCTGGAACGAGACGTAGGCGACCGAACGCAGCATCTCGTCGTAGTCCTGGTCGAAGCCGCCACCCATGTGAATCATCCGCTCACGCTCCAGCTGCACCGGGTCGACGGCGCGCGTGACGAGCAGGTAGTCGCGGATCGCGATGCCGTGCCGACCCTCCTCGGCGGTCCAGCGGTCGACCCAGGTGCCCCAGGCGCCATCGCGCCCGAAGGTGCTGGAGATCTCGCGGTGGTAGCTGGGCAGGTTGTCCTCGGTGAGCAGGTTGACGACCAGCGCAGTGCGGGCGGTCGGGCTCATCGCCGACTGCTCCTGGGTCCAGGGCTCGCCCTCGAAGATCCCGTCGTAGTTGCGGCCCTGGCTCCACGGCACGTACTCGTGGGGGAACCACTCCTTGGCGACCTTGAGGTGCCGTTCGAGCTCTCGCTCGACGACCGGCTCGAGCTCGAGCAGCATCTGCTCCTGCGTCAGTTCCTTCACCTGGTCCACCTTACGTTCGCGTAGGTTACGCTTCCGTAGCCAATGGTGCCCTGAACCGGCGCCGTCCGCCAGCCCGGCGCCGCGGCGTCGTTACCCTTCGATGGTGTCCGCCACTCTCGTCGCCCGTGACCTGGCCGCCGGTCACGGTGCGCGGGTGCTGTTCTCCGGCCTGGACCTGGTGCTCGCGCCCGGTGACGTCGTCGGGCTGGTCGGTGCCAACGGGGCCGGCAAGTCGACGCTGCTGCAGCTGCTCGCCGGGCTGCAGACCCCCGAGTCGGGCTCGGTGCAGCGGTCCCCCGCGACAGCCAGCATCGGCTACCTGCCCCAGGAGCCGGCCCGGCGCGAGGGCGAGACCGTCCTGGCGTTCGTGGCCCGGCGCACCGGCGTCGCTGACGCGCAGCACCGGTTGGACGCCGCCACGACGGCGCTGACGCACAGCGAGCCCGGCGCGGACGACGAGTACGCCGCCGCGCTCGAGTCCTGGCTCGACCTCGGCGGCGCCGACCTGGACGAGCGCACCGCCGCCGTCGCCGCCGACCTGGGTCTGTCAGGCGACCTGCAGGCCCTCATGACGACGATGTCGGGCGGGCAGGCCGCGCGGGCCGGGCTGGCGGCGCTGCTGCTCTCGCGCTACGACGTGTTCCTGCTCGACGAGCCGACCAACGACCTCGACCTGGACGGACTGGATCGCCTGGAGCGCTTCGTGAGCGGGCTGCGGGCCGCGACCGTCGTGGTCAGCCACGACCGCGAGTTCCTCACCCGCACCGTCACCACCGTGGTCGAGCTCGACCTCGCCCAGCAGCAGGTCGGCGTCTACGGCGGTGGCTACCAGGCCTACCTGCGTGAGCGCGAGGCGGCCCGCCAGCAGGCCCGGGACACCTACGACGCGTACGCCGGCACCGTCGACTCGCTCGCGGCGCGGGCGCGGATGCAGCGCGGGTGGTCGGACAAGGGCACCCGGCAGGCGATGCGCAAGGCCACCGACAACGACAAGCACCGGGTGCACAACGCCCGGCAGAGCTCGCAGAAGCAGGCCGCCAAGGCCAAGCAGACCGACCGGCTGATCGAGCGGCTGGACGCCGTCGACGAGCCGCGCAAGGAGTGGGCCCTGCAGATGACGATCGCCGCCGCGCCTCGGGCCGGCGCGGTCGTCGCGGCCCTGCGCGGCGCGGTGGTGCGCCGCGGCGACTTCACCGTGGGTCCGGTCGACCTGCAGGTCGACTGGGCCGACCGCGTGGTGCTCACCGGCGCCAACGGATCGGGTAAGTCGACCCTGCTCGCCGCACTTCTCGGCCGAGTCGAGGTCAGTGCTGGTAGCGCGGGACTGGGTCCCGGGGTCGTGGTCGGCGAGATCGACCAGGCCCGAGCCGCGTTCACCGGCGACCGCTCGCTGGTCGAGGCGTTCGCGGGCCAGGTGCCGGACTGGTCGCCGGCCGACGTCCGGACCCTGCTGGCCAAGTTCGCGCTCGGCGGTGGGCATGCGCTGCGGCCGGTCGCCACGTTGTCGCCGGGCGAGCGCACCCGCGCCGGTCTCGCGCTGCTGCAGGCGCGGGGGGTGAACCTGCTGGTTCTGGACGAGCCCACCAACCACCTGGACCTGCCGGCGATCGAGCAGCTCGAGCAGGCCATCGACTCCTACGCTGGGACGATGCTCCTGGTCACCCACGACCGCCGGATGCTCGACGTGGTTCGGGCCACCCGCCGGCTGGTGGTCGCCGGCGGGCTCGTCCGCGAGCTCTGAGCAACGCCCCTGGCGTCCTAGGGAACCGCGGGCGGCGGGGTGGCTGACGGCGGGGTGGACGGCGGGGTGCCGCCGCCGCGGCGCTTGTCGACCTCGGACCGCACCCGCGCGGCGCCTTGGTCGATCTTGGCGCGGGTGGCCGGGTCCTTGGCCAGCTGCTGCGCCTTGCGGGAGGCCTGGTCGATCACCTTGCGGCCCTGGGGCGAGCGGGCGAACCCGGCGAGCTTGCCGAACAGCGAGGCCATGGGGACGTCCTTTGTGAGTCGGGTCGGGTCCCCATCGTCACCCGGCCCGACCAGCGGGGCAAACCGTCGCGCCCGCACCGGAACCCCGGACGCACCAGGTCCCCACCCAAGGCCGAAGCCCTTCTCAGGGGCGAACCACGTCACTGCGCCGTGCGCCGTGCCGTCTCCTCCGGGGGACGTCGTACAGGCCGACACCGTGCCGACCTGGTGTGCGGTCTGGTGTTCCACGTTGGAGGCTGTGGCCCGTCACGCGGACGTCAGGACAGCACGCGCAGCCGGATCGTCTCGGGCAGCTGCTGCAGCCGGTCGAGGATGTCGCGGGTGTAGTCGGCGCTGACGTCGGTGACCAGGTAGCCGACGTCCGCCCGGGTGCTGAGCGACTGGGCGTCGACGTTCACGTCGTGCTCGGCGAGCAGCGCGTTGACCTTGGCGAGCACCCCGGGGACGTTGCGGTGCACGTGCGCCAGCCGGTGCCCACCGGCGATGTCACCGGCGCCGATGGTCGGGAAGTTGACCGACAGCGAGGTGGCGCCGCCGTGGGCGTACGCGCGCAGCTTGCCTGCGACGAAGCGGCCGATGTCCTGCTGGGCCTCCTCGGTGCTGCCGCCGACGTGCGGCGTGAGGATGACGTTCGCGAGGCCACGCAGCTCGGACGCGAAGGGGTCGCCCTGAGCCTTGGGCTCGGTGGGGAAGACGTCGATCGCGACGCCGGCGATGTGCCCGGACTCGATGTGCTTGCGCAGCGCCACGTGGTCGACGACGAACCCGCGCGACATGTTCATGAAGATCGACCGCGGACGCATCGCCTCGAACTCGTTCTCGCCGAACAGGTCCAGGTTGCCGGGGCGTCCGTCGACGTGCAGCGAGATCACCTCGGCGGTCTCGAGCAGCTCGGTCAGGCTGCCGCAGCGGCGGGCGTTGCCCAGCGCCAGCTTGTCGTCGGTGTCGTAGAAGTAGACCGTCATGCCCAGCGACTCGGCCAGCACCGACAGCTGCGAGCCGATGTTGCCGTAGCCGACGATCCCGAGGCTGCGGCCGCGCACCTCGTGCGAGCCCTTGGCGGACTTGTCCCACACCCCGGCGTGCATCGCCGCGTTCTTCTCCATCAGCCGCCGCGCCAGCGCGATGATCGACCCGATCGTGATCTCGACGACGCTGCGGGTGTTGGAGTACGGCGCGTTGAACACCGCGACGCCGTGGCCGGTGGCCGCGGTGAGGTCGATCTGGTTGGTGCCGATGCAGAAGGCGCCGACGGCCTGCAGCTGGGGGGACGACGCGAGCACCTTCTCGGTCACGAACGTCGTCGATCGGATCCCGAGCAGGTCGACCCCCTCGAGGTGCTCGATCAGCTCGGCCTCGTCCAGCGCCTGGGTCAGCGTGGCGACCTCGTGCCCGCTCGCGCGCAGCAGCTCGGCCGCGTCGGGGTGGATGTTCTCGAGCAGCAGTGCCTTCACGCCGTGTCTCCCGGTGACGTCGCTGAGATGGCCAGCCTAGGAGCGCCGGCGGGCCTCGCGGACGCCGGTCCGCCACCTGGACCGCCGTACTCTGCGCAGATGAGCACGCCCCCCGGCCCCGAGGTGGTCGTCGACCGCGACGACCCGCAGGGGTTCACCATGGTGGTCGGCGGGGTGCCCAGCAGCTACGTGCACCTGGGTGACCCGCTGCGGCTGGACTTCGAGTACGTCCGCTGGGCCGGTGACCTGCTCGACGTCCTGCGCCCGGCCGGTGAGCCGCTGCACACCGTGCACATCGGGGGCGCCGGGTGCACGCTGCCCCGGTACGTCGCCGCCACCAGGCCGCGTTCGCGACAGGTGGTGCTCGAGAACGACCCGGCGGTCATCGAGCTGGCTCGGGCCCGCTTCGGTTACAGCCGGCGCAGCGGGTTCCGGCTGCGTGAGGCCGACGGGCTGGCTGGCCTGGCCACCGTCGAGGACGGGTCGTTCGACGTGGTGGTGCGGGACGCCTTCGCCGGTGACACGACCCCAGCCCACCTGCAGTCGGCGGCTTTCGTCGCGCAGGTCGCCCGGGTGCTGGCCGCCGCTGGCGTGTACGTCGCCAACGTGGCCGACCGGCCCGGACTCGGCCTGGTCAAGCGCGAGGTGGCGACGGCGTCCGCGGTGTTCGCCCAGGTGGCGCTGGTCGGTGAGACCCAGCACCTGCGGGGCCGGCGGTACGGCAACGTCCTGCTGGTCGCCTCGCGTCGTCCGCTGCCGGTCGCGGGCCTGACCCGGCGGGTGGTCAGCGGCCCGGTGCCGGCACGAGTGGTGCCGCCGGCCGACGTCCGGGCCCTCGCGTCCGGCGCCGTCGCGTTCGACTGAGGTCTCAGGCGGGCGGGGCGGGCGGTGGGTCGCCCACGACGTCGTGCGGCCCCGGGCCGTGGGCCTCGTCGTGCGGCACGTCGTGGGTGGGGTCGCTGGGGCTGAGCAGCCTCTCGACCAGGGCGGCGGTCAGGCGCCGGAACAGCCGGCGGTCGCGCTGGCGGTCGAGCACCGCGACCTCGAGCTGGTCGGGGCCCAGCGCCCGCGGCTCGCCGTCGCCCGGGTGGTCCGCGAGCACCGACACGGCGAGGGTCAGCGCCTCACCGAGGCTGAGCCCGGGGCGCCACTGCTCGCCCAGGGCGGTCGAGATCGACTGCGCGGCACCGCCCATGGCGACGAAGCCGCGCTCGTCGGCGACCGAGCCGTCGTAGGTGAGGCGGTAGATCTGGTCGAGGTCGGGCGTGGCGCCCACCTCGGCCACGACGATCTCGACCTCGTAGGGCTTGGACTCCTGGGTGAAGACGGTGCCGAGCGTCTGGGCGTAGGCGTTGGCCAGGCCCCGGGCGGTGACGTCGCTGCGGTCGTAGGAGTAGCCGCGCAGGTCGGCATAGCGGACCCCGGCGACGCGCAGGTTCTCGAACTCGTTGTACTTGCCGACCGCGGCGAAGGCGATGCGGTCGTAGATCTCGCTGATCTTGTGCAGGGCGCGCGAGGGGTTCTCGGCGACGAACGCGATGCCCCCGTCGTAGGCGAGGACGACGACCGAGCGACCGCGGGCGATCCCCTTGCGCGCGTAGTCGGCGCGGTCCTTCATCAGCTGCTCGGGCGAGACGTAGAACGGCATGCTCACGACGCGACCCCCTGCCCGTCGAGGTCGGCTCCGCCGGGGTCGCCGCGGCGTCCGGCGACCACGGTGTCGACGACGGCCTGCATGGCAGCGTCGTCGACCCGGCGGTAGCCCTCGACGTCGACGACGCCGACGACGGGGTAGATCCGGCGGTTCAGGTCGGGGCCGCCGGTGGCGGAGTCGTCGTCGGCGGCGTCGTACAGGGCCTCTACCGCCACCCGTACGGCCTGGTCGGACGCCAGCCCCCGGTGCCAGAGCTTCTTCATCGCGCCTCGCGCGAACAGTGAGCCCGACCCGACGCTGTGGTGGTGGCGCTCGGTGTAGCAGCCGCCGGTGACGTCGTAGCTGTAGATGCGCCCCTGGGCCGACTCGACGTCGTACCCGGCGAACAGCGGCACGACGGCCAGGCCCTGCATGGCCAGGCCGAGGTTGCCGCGGATCATCGTGGCCAGCCGGTTGGCCTTGCCCTCGAGCGAGAGCAGCGTGCCCTCGATCTTCTCGTAGTGCTCCAGCTCGACCTGGAACAGCTTGACCAGCTCGATCGCCAGACCGGCCGTGCCGGCGATGCCGACACAGGAGTAGTCGTCGGCGCCGAAGACCTTCTCGATCTCGCGGTTGGCGATCATGCTGCCCATCGTGGCTCGGCGGTCACCCGCCATCACGACCCCACCGTCGAACTCGACGGCCACGATGGTGGTGCCGTGCGGCGCCTCGGGCACCGTCCCGACCGGCAGAGCACGTCCGCTCGGCAGCAGCCGGGGCGCATGGTCGGACAGGAACTCGGCGAAGGACGCCGAACCCGGCACGAGGTAGGCGTGCGGCAGTCGGCCGCTCGGGTCGGTAGGGGCGCTCACTCCGGCGACACTACCCGCCGGTTGAGACGCTGCTGCGGCGGCGCCACCCGAGCCCCGCGACGTCGTAGACACCCGGCGCGATCCGGCTGGGGGCACCCAGGCTGCCGTCCAGGTACGCCGCTGCCCGACGGAGCCTGACGGCGTCGTCACCGTCGTTGCCGAGGCCGCCGTTGCAGGTGAAGCACAGGACCGCCCGCACCTGCCCGGTCACGTGGTCGTGGTCGACGTGGTGACGTTTGCCCAGCGGACGCAAGCAGATCGGGCATGCACCACCCTGCTGCGTGACCATCTCGGCGACGTCCGCGGCACTCACCCCGTAACGCCGCAACAGGTGGTAGTGCCTGCTGCTGCCGTGAACGCGCTGCTTGGACTCGCGGCCGCGCGCGTCGTGATGCGGCTTGCAGTAGGTCCCCAGCCCGGAGGGACTGCCAGCGTGGCGCGGGAACTCGCTCAGTGGCTTCAGGTCGTCGCAGTCAGGGCAGAAGCGCATCCCCGGCACCGAAGCCCTCGGCGTCCGCACCTTCGCGCCAGCTCGCTCGCGAACGCTTCGGTAGCTGGCCTTCGAGATGCTCTTGAAGCACTCGCGACAGTACTGAGCACGGCCATCTGCGCGGCGACGGTTCAGTCCGAACTCCCCGACCGGCTTGGTCTCACCGCAGTGACGACACTGCTTCTCGTCGTCGTTGGCGTCGGCATCCGAAACTGGTTCGGAATCGCTCATTCATTGGCCCCCTTTTTGGACGAACGCCCGCACGAAGTCCTCGGCGTTGGCCTCCAGGACCTCGTCGATCTCGTCCAGGACCGAGTCGATGTCGTCGTCCAGGCCCTGCTTGGTCGCGGCCCCGGCGGGGACCGGCGCCGGCGCCTCGTCGGGCTCGTCCTCGCGCCGCTGCGGACGCTGCTGCTCCTGACCGGGCATACCGACCTCCGTGTGATGGTGACGTCTCCCTCACAGTAGACGCGAGCGCCGACAGCGGTCCTGACCGACGACGCGGTCTAGCGGGTGGCGAGGGCGGCCATCAGGTCGGCCGCGGTCTCGCTGGCGTCGATCAGGTGGCCGACGGCGTCGCGGCCCCCGCGCAGCGGC
>JACMOY010000422.1 GCA_014377795.1 Actinomycetota bacterium
CACCGCTCATCAGCGGCGTGTGCAGCGTGGTCGAGACCTTCGAGACCACCTCGAAGCCGATGAAGACCGACAGCACGAAGAACGTCAGCAGCGTGATGCCGTCCATCAGACCCCTTCCAGCAGCAGGCGGGTCGGCTCGTGCCGCACCGCTCCCTCGTGCGTGACGCACGCCCCGGCGAGCACCTCGTCGGCAAGATCGACGGCCAGCGCACCGTCGTCCCCGACCATCAGGGCAAGCAGGTTCGTCAGGTTCTTGGCGTAGAGACGACTGGCGTCCACGGGCATCCCCGACGCCGGGTCGAGCATGCCGACGATGCGCACTCCACCGACCTGAACCTCCTGCCCTGCAACGGACCCCTCGACGTTACCTCCGCTGTCGGCGGCGAGGTCGACGACCACCGAACCGGGGCGCATCGCGGCGACCATGCCGGCGTCGACCAGCCGGGGTGCCGGTCGGCCAGGTATCGCCGCGGTCGTGATGAGCGCGTCGGACTTGGCGACGTACGGCGCGAGCAGCTCGGCCTGACGCCGGGCCCGCTCCTCACCGAGCTCGCGCGCGTACCCGCCGGCGCCCTCGATGGCGTCCAGCCCGAGGTCGACGAAGGTCGCGCCCATCGAGCGCACCTCGTCCGCGGACGCCGGCCGGACGTCGTACGCCTCGACGACCGCACCCAGGCGCCGGGCCGTCGCGATGGCCTGCAGGCCCGCCACCCCGGCCCCGAGCACCAGCACCTTGGCCGGGGGCACGGTACCCGCGGCGGTCATGAACAGCGGGAAGAACCGCGGCAGCCGCATCGCCGCCTCGAGCGCGCAGCGATAGCCCGCCACCAGCGCCTGCGAGGTCAGCGCGTCCATCGACTGGGCCCGCGAGATGCGCGGCACGAGCTCCATCGCGAACGACGTGACCCCGGCCTGCGCGAGGGCGCGGACGCCGTCCAGCTCGGTCGAGACGCTCATCAGCCCGATCGTCACGGCCCCGCGGCGCAGCCGGGCAGTGTCTTGCGGCAGCAGGGGGCGTACGTGCAGCACCACGTCGGCGTCGGCCGTCACGTCGCCGTCCACGACCTCGGCGCCGGCGGCCCGGTAGTCCGCGTCGTCCACCCAGCTACCTGCACCGGCGCCCGCCTGGACGAAGACGGCATGGCCCTGACGCACGAGCAGCGCGACGGTGTCGGGGACGGCGGCGACGCGGCGCTCGCCCGGTCGGGTCTCGGCGACCACGGCGATCCTCATGGCCGCACGGTAGGGGGTGGCGGCGCCCGGGGCGAACAGCCGCACCGATCAACGTGAAGGATCCGCACGCTCTGGCCGGACCGATCCTTCACGCCGGCAGCCTCACCGACGACCGAGCAGTGCGACGATGACCCGCATGGACGCCAGTGACATCGTCGTGGACGACACGTGGGACGACGCGGAATCGGCCGCGGCCATTTCCGAGGCCGAGCCGCTGCTGCAGCCGCTGGACCTGCTGGTCTGGGACGCGCCCAACATCGACATGACCCTCTCGAACGTCATCGGGGCTCGCCCCTCGCCCGCCTCGAGGCCGCGTTTCGACGCCGTGGCCCGCTGGCTGGTCGACGGCGCCGGTGACCGCGACGTCGAGGGCAGCGTCTTCACCAACGTGCCGCCGGGTGCGGCCACCGGGATGCGCGGGTGGATCGAGGCCCTGCGCTCGTTCGGCTACGCGGTGTTCGCCAAGCCCAAGCTGCACCACGACGACGACGTCGACCTGGCGATGCTCGAGCACATCGACGAGCGGTCGCGCACCCACCGGCTCACCCGGCTGGTGGTCGCGAGCGGTGACGGGCGCAACTTCACCGGGCCGCTCGAGGCGATCGCCCGGACCGGTACCGAGGTCGTCGTGCTCTCGTTCGGTGAGGTCGCCGGCTACGCGCTGGAGTCGGACCTGCTGACGTTCGTCGACCTCGAGGACGTCCCCGGCGCGTTCACCACCCCGCTGGACCGCGTCCGCCTGGACGCGCTGCCCGTCCAGGGTGCGTGGCTGCGCCCGACCCGCTCGATGCGCGAGGTCGCTGCAAACACGCCCGGTCACTGATCCGCTACGCAGCGTCCCGACGTGCCATCCTGGGCGCCTCGCCCGGATCAACCGGGTTGGGGGCCAGGAGAGCAGCGTGCGCGGTGTGACGATCCATCCTCGGGGCGCGGTCAACGACGCCGATCGCGACGGCGCGTGGGAGACGTACCTGGCAGCGTTCGAGCCGCTGCGCTCGATCGCCCTGCAGCGTCACCTGATGACTCGGGCTGAGTTCGACGAGGTGTGCGACGACGTCCGGGTGACCAAGTACCTCGCGGTGGACACCGAGGACGCCGTGGTCGGCCTGGGCACGATGACCAACCAGATCGAGGCCATGCCGCTGGTCGAGCCGGCGTACTTCGCCCGCCGCTGGCCAGAGCACTGGGCCGCCGGCCGCTGCTACTACATCGGCTTCGTCGCCTCACACCCCGAGAAGCAGGGCACCGCCCTGTTCACCGAGCTGATTCAGCTGATGTCCTACACGGCGGCGCTGACCGGCGGGGTGGCTGTGCTGGACGTCTGCCGGCACCACGTCGACCAGCACGCGCTGCCGCAGTCCATCGGTCGGATCACCTCGGCGGTCGTGCCCGGCCTGCGGGTGGAGCAGGTGGACGCCCAGACGTACTGGGCCTACGAGTCGCCGGTGCCCGCGTCCCCGCCGGATGCGGTGATCGAGCTGCGGGACGGCGCGGTCAGCCTGCCGACGTCGGCGTACGCCGTGGCGTCGAAAGCCACCGGCCGGCCGTAGAGCCAGCCTTGGCCGTGGTCGACGCCCAGCCGCACCAGCAGGTCGCGCTGGGCGACGGTCTCGACCCCCTCGGCCACCACCGAGAGCCGCAGCGCGTGGGCCATGGCGGTGGTCGCGCGGATGATCTCCTCGTCAGCGGGGCTCTCGACCATGCCGGCGACGAACGAGCGGTCGATCTTCACCTCGGCCACGGGCAGGCGGCGCAGGTAGCTCAGCGACGAGAACCCGGTGCCGAAGTCGTCCATCGACAAGGTGATGCCCGCGGCGAAGAGCGCGTCCAGCGTGCGCGTGACCGCCGCGTCGTCCTGCAGCATGGCCGACTCGGTGATCTCGAGCTTGAGCGCCGACGCCGGGAGGCCGTGGCGACTCAGAGCGCTCGCCACGCGCTCGGCCATCAACGGGTCGACCAGCTGGCGGCCGGCGACGTTCACGGCGACGGTCAGGTCGCGGGCGCCGTCCGCGCGCCGCCGGGCAAGCACCTCGAGCGCGCGCTCGAGCACCCAGTCGCCGATCTCGATGATCAGGCCGGTCTCCTCGGCCAGTGAGATGAAGGCGTCAGGGGGCACCGACCCGCGGGTGGGGTGATGCCAGCGCAGCAGCGCCTCGTGGCTGACGACCAGGTCAGAGCGCAGGTCGACGACGGGTTGAAAGTGCACCGACAGCTGGCCCAGCGCGAGCGCCTGCCGGAGGGCCTGCTCGAGCTCGAGCCGTTCGCGAACCGATGCGCGCATGGAGTCGTCGAAGGCCTCGACCCCCCCGCGGCCAGTCGCCTTGGCTCGGTACATGGCTGTGTCCGCCTCGCGCACCAGGTCCTGGGCACTGCACGCGGTCGCGCCCGTGCGCGGTGACACGGCGATACCGATCGAGGCTGAGACGACGACCTCGGCCGCGCCCAGCCCGAACGGCTCACTGATCGCGTTGAGCAGGTTGGCCGACACGCCCCAGGGACTGATGGCGCTGTCGACGAACGCCACCACGAACTCGTCCCCGCCGAGCCTGGCGAGAACGGCACCCGGGGGCGTCGCGGCACGCAGCCGGTCGGCCACGGCGCCGAGCAGCTCATCACCGGTCGAGTGACCGAAGGAGTCGTTGACGAGCTTGAAACCATCCAGGTCCAGGAACAGCAGGCTCAGCTCCTGCCCGCTGCCCAGCTGCTGGCCCAGCCAGGCGTCGACGAACACCC
>JACMOY010000423.1 GCA_014377795.1 Actinomycetota bacterium
GCGCGCGGCGCTGGTCGAGCCCGCCTCGGTGGGGCTCATCGTGGTGGACGCCGAGGTGACCCGCGCCGGCCAGGTGCTGACCGACCCGGGCCTGGAGCACCTGGCCCTGGGCGCCGACCACGAGGACGGCGAGCACCGGCTGCAGCTGGTGCCGGCCACCATGGCCAAGGGGCTGGAGTTCGACCGGGTCGTCGTGCTCGAGCCGGCCGCGATCGTGGCCGCCGAGCCCGACCACCGCACCGGGCTGCGCCGGCTCTACGTCGTCCTCACCCGCGCGGTGACCGGGCTGACCGTCGTCCACACCGACCCGCTGCCGGTCGAGCTGGCCCCCGGCTGATCGCCGTAGCCCCCCGAGACGACGGGAACGGCCCACCCGGACGCGCCAGGTGGGCCGTTCTCGCGTTCTCGGTTCAGCGCCGCCGAGCCACCAGCCAGGTGATGACCGCGGTCACCAGGCAGGCCAGCGCCGTGGGCCCGTACCGCCTGAACAGCACCGGTCCCACCACGTTGCCCAGGTCGAGCTCGAGCGGCTCAGCCGCCGGAGCCGGCCGAGGGACCGGGGCCGGCTTCGGCGCTGGGGCCGCCTCTGGTGCCGCGACCGCCGCCTCCGGTGCGGTGACCGCCGCCGGTGCGGCAGCGGGGACCGTGACCGGTTCGGCCGCAGCGGCCGCGGCGACCTGCTCGGGCCCTGCCTCGGCGACCGCGGGTGCGTCGTCCTGACCCATCCGGGTGGACAGGCACGTGGCGAACTGGTCGAGGATCTTGCTCCCGACGTCCTGGATGACGCCGCGCCCGAACTGCGCCGGTCGCCCGGTGATCCGCAGGTCGGTGTCGACCACCACCGTGGTCAGCGACGCGCCCTCGGACTCCAGGTGCGCCGTGATCGTCGCCGACGCCGTGCCGTTGCCGCGCTTGTCCTTGCCGCTGGCCTCGATGACGGCGCGGTACGCCGCGTCGTCGCGCGAGACCCACTCGCCCTTGCCCGAGTACATCAGCGCGATCGGCCCGAGCTTGACCTTGGCCGTGCCGGTGAAGTCGTCACCGTCGACCGAGGTGATCACCGCACCCGGGAAGCACGGCGCGATGCCCTCGAGGTCGGTGAAAGCGACCCAGGCGGCGTCGATGCCGATCGGGACGGTGAAGGTGTGCTGCAGATCCACCTCAGCTCGCCCCGGCCGCGGCCAGCACGGCCCGGCCGGTCAGGACACCGGCGAGGTGCCGGCGGAACTCCGCGTCCGCGTTCGCGTCGGTGGGGGGCGTGGTGCCCTCACCGGCCCGGCGGGTGGCCTCCTTGATCGCGTCGGCGGTGGCCGGCTGGCCGATCAGTGCCGCCTCGACGGCGTGTGCCCGGATCGGCACCGAGCCCATGTTCGTCAGGCCCACCCGGGCCTGCGCGATCGAGCCGCCCTCGACCTTGACGGCTGCGGCGACGGCCACGACCGACCAGGCCTGCGCGACGCGGGTGAACTTCTCGTACCGCGCACCCCACCCGGTGTACTTGGGCACCCGGATCTCGACGAGCAGCTCACCCTCGCCGACGGCGGTGGTGAACAGGTCCTCGAAGAAGTCCGCGGCGGCGACCGTACGACGACCGCCGGGGCCCTGGATCACCAGGTCGCAGTCCAGCGCCAGCACCGGCGCGGCGATGTCGCCGGCCGGGTCGGCGTGCACGATGGCGCCGCCGAAGGTGCCGCGGTGGCGCACCTGTGGGTCGGCCACCGTCGCCGAGGCGACCGAGAGCAGCAGCGCGTGCTGACGCACCAGCGGCTCGCGGGTCATGTTGTCGTGCGTGGTCATCGCGCCGATGACGACGGCGTCGCCGTCGTCGCGCACCCCGCGCAGGTCGGGGATCTTGTTGAGGTCGACGACGACCTCGGGGGCCGCCATCCGCAGGCGCAGGACCGGCAGCAGGCTCTGACCGCCACCGAGCACCTTGACGTCACGACCGGACGCCTCGACCTCGGCGAGCAGTCGCAGCGCCTCGTCGACCGTGGTCGGTGCGTGGTAGTCGAACTGGGCGGGGATCATGCCTGGCTCCCATCGGTGGCGTCCGAGCGGGTGTCGGAGGAGGCGGTCTGGATGCCGCCGGACTGCACCGGCTGCTCCCAGTGCGGGGACGCCGAGGCGGCCTCCACCTCACCGCCGACCGACGACGCGCCCTGGATCGCCTTCCAGACGCGCAGCGGCGTCATCGGCATCTCGATGTCCTTGACGCCGAACTGGCGCACGGCATCCAGCACCGAGTTGACCACCGCGGGGGTGGAGGCGATGCAGCCCGCCTCGCCGACACCCTTGACCCCGAGCGGGTTCGTGGTGGACGGCGTCGTGGTGCGGTCGGTGTCGAAGAACGGCAGGTCGGGTGCGCCGGGCACCAGGTAGTCGACGAACGTCGCCGTCGTCAGCGTGCCCTGCTCGTCGTAGACGGCCTCCTCGTACAGCGCCTGCGCGATGCCCTGCGCCAGGCCACCGTGCACCTGACCCTCGACGATCAGCGGGTTGACGACGTTGCCGATGTCGTCGACGCACACGTACTTGCGGATCTTCACCAGCCCGGTCTCGGTGTCGACCTCGGTGGCGCACAGGTGGGTGCCGTGCGGGAAGGAGAAGTCCTCGGGGTCGAAGGTGGCGTCGGAGTCCAGCGTGGACTCGACCCCGTCGGGCAGGTTGTGGCCGAGGAACGCCGCCATCGCGACCTCGCCCATCGCCATGCCCTGGTCGGTGCCCTTGACCGTGAAGCGGCCGTCCGCGAACTCCAGGTCGTCGGCGGACGCCTCGAGCAGGTGCGCCGCGATGACCCTGGCCTTCTCGACGACCTTCTCGGCGGCCTTGACGACGGCGATGCCGCCGACGACCAGCGAGCGCGAACCGTAGGTGTCGTAGCCCTTGGACGAGATCTGGGTGTCGCCGTGCAGCACCTCGACGTCCTCGAAGGCCACCCCGAGCTTGTCGGCGACGATCTGGCTCCAGGCGGTCTCATGACCCTGGCCGTGCGGCGTGGTGCCGGTGACGACCTCGACCTTGCCGGTGGCCAGCATCCGGATGGACGCGTGCTCCCAGCCGCCGGCGCCGGCGCCGATCGCGCCCAGCACCCGCGAGGGCGCGAGGCCGCACATCTCGGTGAAGGTCGAGATGCCGATGCCCAGCTGGATCGGGTCCTTGCGCTCGCGGCGCTCGGCCTGCTCGCGGCGCAGCCCCTCGTAGTCCAGCATCGCCATCGCCTTGGCCGTGGCCGCCTCGTAGTTGCCCGAGTCGTAGGTCATGCCGCAGACCGTGGTGAAGGGGAACTCGGGGTGGGTGATCCAGTTCTGCTGGCGCAGCTCCATCGGCTCACGGCCGAGCTCGACCGCCAGCTCGTCCATCATCCGCTCGATGCCGAACGTGGCCTCGGGACGTCCCGCACCGCGGTACGCGTCGGTCCAGGCCTTGTTGGTGAACACCGTCGTGAGGTCGAAGCGGTAGGACTCGAACTTGTAGATCGAGTTGAACATGAAGGTGCCGAGGAAGGGCACCCCGCCGCCGATCAGCGCCAGGTGCGAACCCATGTCTGCCAGCAGCTCGACCTTCAGGCCGGTGACGGTGCCGTCCTTCTTGGCGGCCAGCGTCAGCTTCTGGATCTGGTCGCGTCCGTGGTGGGACGCGATGATCGACTCGGTGCGGGTCTCGGTCGCCTTGATCGGCTTGCCGAGCTTGCGCGCGACGGCGAAGGTGACGAACTCCTCGGGCGTGGTCTGCAGCTTGCCGCCGAACCCGCCGCCGACGTCCGGGGCGATGACCCGGATCTTGGTCTCGGGGACGCCGGTCGTCGCGGCGAGCACGAAGCGCAGGATGTGCGGGATCTGGGTGGCCGACCACATGGTGATCTGCTCGCCGGTCGGGTCGACGACGACCGAGCGCGGCTCCATGAAGGCAGGCACGAGGCGCTGCTGGCGCAGGGTGCGCTCGATGACGACGCCGTCCTCGCGGGCGGCGGCGATCGACGCGTCGACGTCGCCACCGGTGCCGGCAGCGGCCGAGTCGAAGACGAAGTGAGCGCTGATGTTGGTGCCGAGCTCGGGGTGCACCAGGTCGGCGCCCTCGGCGACCGCTGCCTCCATGTCGAGGACGACGGGCAGCAGCGAGTAGTCGACGTCGAGCAGGTCGGCCGCGTCACGGGCCTCCTTGTAGCTGCGGGCCACCACGACCGCGACGGCCTCGCCGGCGAACGACACGCGGTCGATGGCCAGCGGGGGGTGCGGCGGGGCCACCTGGTCGGGCGTGATCGTGTAGGCGCAGATCAGCGTGCCCATGGTGTCCTGCAGGTCCTTGCCGGTGTACACCGCGACGACGCCGGGCGCGGCCTTGGCCGCCTCGATGTCGATGCTGGTGATCGTGGCGTTCGCGTACGGGCTGCGCGCGAAGGCCAGGTGCAGCATGCCGGGCAGGATGATGTTGTCGGTCCACTTGGTGCGACCGGTGATCAGACGCTGGTCCTCTTTGCGCAGGCGCGACCTGCCGATCTCGTCGCTGGTGGTGGGACGGTCGTCGACGGCGGTCATGCGACTCCTGCCGGGGTGCTCGAGGACGCCTTCGCGGCGGCCGAGATGGACTTGACGATGTTCTGGTAGCCGGTGCACCGGCACAGGTTGCCCTCGATGCCCTCGCGGATCTCGCGGTCGCTGGGGTCGGGGTTGTCCTTGAGCAGGGCGCAGGCCGACATGATCATGCCGGGGGTGCAGTACCCGCACTGCAGGCCGTGGTTCTCGTGGAACGCCTGCTGCATCGGGTGCAGCACGCCGTCCTGCGCCAGGCCCTCGATCGTCGTCACCGACGACCCGTCGGCCTGGACGGCCAGCACGGCGCAGGACTTCACGCTGTCTCCGTCCAGGTGCACGGTGCAGGCGCCGCAGCTGCTGGTGTCGCACCCCACCACCGTCCCGGTCTTGCCGAGCGTCTCGCGCAGGTAGTGCACCAGGAGCGTGCGTGGCTCGACGTCGTCCGAGTACGAGACTCCATCGACGGTGACGGTGATGCGGGTCATGCGACCTCCGCGGTGAGCGTCGCGTGTGAGCCGCCCGGGCAGGGGTGCCCGGGCTGACCTCACGACGCTGTGGATCGGTGTGTGGCTCATCCAACGTGGCCGGGCGGGCAGAAGCAAGGGTTTCGGTGCAACTGCAACGATCAGTTTGTTCGGTGACCGCGCTGGGTCAGACCGGCCGGACACTCCGGTCGGGGCGGGCCCCGGTGTGGTGGATCGGGCCGCCGACGTCCGCCAGCCGGCGTCCCTGGCCGCCCCAGCGCAGCTGGATGATCTCGGCGGCGATCGAGACGGCGGTCTCCTCCGGGGTGCGGGCGCCCAGATCCAGACCGATCGGCGAGCTCAGCCGGTCGAGGTCGACCTCAGCCACACCCACCTCGCGCAGCCGGGCCAGCCGGTCCTCGTGCGTGCGGCGCGAGCCCATCGCGCCGACGTACGCCACCGGCAGCCGCAGCGCCACCTCGAGCAGCGGGACGTCGAACTTGGGGTCGTGGGTGAGGACGGCGAGCACGGTGCGCTCGTCGATCCGGCCGCCCTCGGCCTCGCCGGTGAGGTAGCGGTGCGGCCAGTCGACGACGACCTCGTCGGCGTCGGGGAACCGCGTCCGCGTCGCGAACACCGGGCGGGCGTCGCAGACCGTCACGCGGTAGCCGAGGAAGCTGCCGACCCGGGCCACGGCGGCGGCGAAGTCGATGGCCCCGAACACCAGCATCCGCGGCTTGGGCGCGTACGACGCGACGAAGACCCGCATCCCCTCGCCGCGGCGCTCGCCCTCGGGGCCGAAGGTCAGGGTCTCGGTGCGACCGGCCGCGAGCAGCCCGCGCGCGTCGTCCCCGACGGCGGCGTCGGCTCGCGCCGAGCCGAGGGTGCCGTCGGTGGCATCGGTCACGTCGTCCGGCCGGACGACGAGTCGCCGGCCGACCCGCGCCGGATCGGGGTGCTCGAGCACCGTGCACACCGCGACCGGCCGCCCGGCCCCGACGTCGGCCGCGACGTCGGCCAGCTGGGGGAAGGACTCGCGGTCGACCTTCTCGACGAAGACGTCGAGGATGCCGCCGCAGGTGAGCCCCACCGCGAACGCGTCGTCGTCGCTGACGCCGTAGCGCTGCAGCACCGGGGTCGCGTCCGCGGCCACCTGCTGGGCGAGCTCGTAGACGGCGCCCTCGACGCAGCCACCGCTGACGCTGCCGACCGCCTCGCCGCCGGGGCCGACCAGCATCGACGCGCCCGCGGGGCGCGGCGAGGACTGCCAGGTCGCCACGACCGTGCCGACGCCGACCGACTCGCCGGCCCGCCACCAGGCGAGCAGCTCGTCCATCACCTCACGCACGGGCCAGCACCTCCATCAGCTGCGCGTAGGACGCGACCGTGTGGCCGGCCACGAAGTCGTCGACGTGCGGTAGCACCGCCGCGATCCCGCCCTGCAGCGGCTGGTAGCCGACCTTGCCACGGTGCGGGTTGACCCAGACCAGCCGGTGCGCGAGACGTCGCAGCCGCTGCACCTGCTCGGCCAGCAGCGCGGGGTCGCCCCGCTCCCAGCCGTCCGAGCAGATCACGACGACCGCCCCTCTCGCCACCCCCCGCTGTCCCCAGCGGTCGACGAACGCCCGCACCGTCTCGCCGAGCCGGGTGCCGCCGGACCAGTCCGGCACCTGGTCGCCCACCGCGGCGAGGGCGCGCTCGACGTCGCGATGGGCGAGGGCGGGGGTCACCCGGGTCAGTCGGGTGCCGATGGTGAAGACCTCGACGCGGGTGCGGCTGTCACCGGCCCGCAGCTGGGTGTGGGCCAGCCGCAGCAGCACGTCGGCGTACGGCGACATCGACCCCGACACGTCGATCAGCCACACCACGCGGCGGGGCCGGGGCACAGATCGCCGGTAGCGCAACGGTCCTGGCTCACCGGCTCGGCGCAGCTCCTCGCGCAGCGTGCGGCGGACGTCGAGCTCACCGCGGTGCGAGCGCCGTCGACGGGACGACGAGCGCTGGGGCAGGCGCACGTCCAGCGCGGCCAGCAGGCGACGCATGTCGGCCCGGCCGGTGTCGTCCAGCTCGGCGACGTCACGGTGCCGCAGCACCTCGGCGGCGCTGGCCGCGGTGTGCAGCGTCTGGTCCGTCTGGTCCTCAGCGCGCGCGCCGCCGCTGTCGCCGTCCGGCAGCGCGACCGTCGGGCCGGCCTGCGGCCGCTGGTAGGGGTTGGCGGCGCCGTGGCGGGCCAGCTTGCCGCCGAACCACGCCTCGAACGACAGGTCGTACGGACGCAGGTGGTCGGGGTCGCCGCACAGCGTCGAGCGGCCGGCCCAGTACACGCCGGTGCGGTCGCCCGCCCCCACCTGCGCCACGGCGACGAGGAAGGCGGTCGCGCGGTCCGGCGGCACCGGCACGCCCGCGGCCACCACGACACGGGTGAAGCCGAGCAGCAGCTCGACGGCGTCGGTGGCAGGCGCGGCGCCGACGTCCGTGGCGGGACCGCTGGACACTCAGCCCGCCAGCAGGCGATCGAGGTCGTCGCGCACGCGGTCGGCGTCCTCGCGGTACTTCAGCACCGAGCCGAGCGTGGCGGCCGCGGTCTCGGTGTCGAGCCGGCGGGCCCCCAGCTCGACCAGGCAGCGCACCCAGTCGAGGGTCTCGGCCACACCCGGCGGCTTCAGCAGCCCGATGGTGCGCAGCTGCTGGGCGGCGACGACGACCTGGCGGCCGAGCTCGTCGCCGACCTCGGGCAGCCGGGCGTGCACGATCTCGATCTCGCGGGCCAGCGACGGGTGCTCGACCCAGTGGTAGAGGCATCGTCGCTTCAGCGCGTCGTGCACCTCGCGGGTGCGGTTGGAGGTGAGGACGACGAGCGGCGGGGTCGCCGCGGTGACCGTGCCCAGCTCGGGGATCGTGACGGCGTACGTCGAGAGCACCTCGAGCAGGAAGGCCTCGAACTCGTCGTCCGACCGGTCGACCTCGTCGATCAGCAGCACCGAAGGGCTGTGCCGCAACGCTTTCAGCACCGGACGCTCAAGCAGGAACCGCTCGTCGAACAGCGACTGCTCGGCCGCCTCGACGTCGACCCGCTCGCCCTGGCCGCGGGCGACCTCGAGCGCGCGCAGGTGCAGCACCTGGCGGGTCACGTCCCAGTCGTACAGCGCCTGCGACGCATCGATGCCCTCGTAGCACTGCAGCCGCACCAGGGTCGATCCGGTGACCGTGGCCAGCGCCTCGGCGAGCGCGGTCTTGCCGGTGCCCGGCTCACCCTCGAGCAGCAGCGGCCGGTGCAGCCGCATCGCGAGCCAGGCGACGGTCGCGAGCCCGGTGTCGGGCAGGTAGCCCGTCGCGAGCAGCGCGTCGGACAGCTCCTGGGGCGAGGCCAGGGGGGCGCTGCGCGTCATCGCGTCGGCACTCATGTCGACAGCATCGCGCATGGGCGTCGTCGCGGCACAGGGCGGGGCACACTGGCGAGGTGGACGACCTGCTCGAGCGCTGGGTGCGCCTGCACCCGCGCGACGTCGGCGGCCGCGCGCGCGTCGCGGGGGCCGATCTGCTGAGTCGTCACAGCGAGCCGCACCGCCGCTACCACGACGTCCGCCACCTCGCCGAGGTGCTCGACGGGGTCGACGAGCTCGCCGCGCACGCGCACGACCCCGACCTGGTGCGGCTCGCCGCGTGGTTCCACGACGCCGTGTACGACGTCCGCGCCCCCGCGGGCGCCAGCGAGGGCGCGAGCGCCGACCTCGCGGCGTCCGTGCTCACTGCGCTCGGCCACCCGGGTGTCGACGCGGTCGTACGACTCGTGCGCCCCACGGCCACCCACGACCCCGCGGTCGATGACGCCGACGGGCAGGTGCTGTGCGACGCCGACCTGCGGGTCCTGGCCGCTGACGACGCGCGCTACGCCGAGTACGCGCGCGACGTCCGGGCCGAGTACGCGCACGTGCCCGACGCCGACTTCGCCGCCGGCCGCGCCACGGTGATGAGCGCGCTGCTGGCGCACGACCGGCTCTACGCCACGGCCACGGCGCACGAGCGGTGGGAGGCGCGCGGCCGCGCGAACGTCACCGCCGAGCTCGCCCATCTGATCGGCGGTCAGCGTGCAGGACCGCCCAGCCCAGGGCAGGCGGAGCCTTCGCGCTGACGCGAGGCGGCGTAGCCGACCATCCAGTGCGCGCGGTAGCGGTGGAGCCGGACGTCGGGGCCGAAGGTGGGCGGTGGGGTGCTGGGTCGCGCCGGAGTACGACATGTCCGGCGGCCGCTGGAGCGCGAGGGACGCGTCCGCGGTCTTGTACAAGTGTGCAGGCTGGACCCGTTGGGGCAGCTGCGTCAGAGGA
>JACMOY010000424.1 GCA_014377795.1 Actinomycetota bacterium
CCGGGTGCGCACGAGTTGAGCATCGCGAGCAGGGCCGCGAAGCCACCGACCCCGGTGCCGTAGCCGGTGCTGGTCGGCACGGCCACGAGCGGCACGCCGGTCAGCCCGCCCACGACGCTGGGCAGGGCGCCCTCCATGCCGGCCACGACGACCAGTGCGTCGGCCTGCTCGAACCGGTCGCGCACGGCCAGCAGCCGGTGGATCCCGGCCACGCCGACGTCGTCGATCCGCTCGGCCCTGGCCCCGTGCACCCGGGCGGTGATCAGCGCCTCGGCGGCGACGGGGGCGTCGGAGGTGCCGGCCGACACGACGAGCACCAGTCCCCGGCCGTCGGGCAGGGGGCCCAGCACCGCGGTGCGGGCGACGTCGTCGACCTCCGCCGCGGGCAGCTCGGCCCGCACGGCAGCGCGGGCCGCGTCGTCCAGGCGGGTGGCGAGCACTGCCCGGGTCGGGTCGCTCGCGTGCAGCGTGGTCAGGGCGCCGACCACCTGCGCGGGGGTCTTGCCGCCGCCGTAGACGACCTCGGCGTCGCCGGTGCGCCGCGCGCGGTCGGTGTCGAGCCGCGCGTAGCCGACGTCGACGAAGCCGGGGGCGGGGTCAGTGGGTGGGAGGTCGCCGGGCACGCGCCCGAGGGTACGGGGGTGGCGCCCGCATAGGCTGCGGACCGTGAAGCTCGCCTACCTCGGCCCGCAGGGCACGTTCACCGAGGCAGCGGTGCTGCAGGTGGCCGCACCCGGCGACGAGCTCGTGCCGCTGGCCAGCGTCGACGCCGCGCTCGCCGCCCTGCGCGAAGGCGACGTCGACCGGGCGGTCGTGCCGATCGAGAACTCGGTCGAGGGCGGGGTGCCGCAGACGCTGGACTCCCTGGGCAGCGGGTCCGCGCTGATGGTCGTGCGCGAGATGCTGGTGCCGATCACCTTCGTGCTGGCCGCGCGCGCGGGCACCGAGGCGCCCGACGTCCGCACCGTGTCGTCGCACCCGCACGGCTGGGCGCAGTGCCGGGGGTGGGTGGCCGACAACCTGCCGCTCGCCACCTACGTGCCCGCGCTGTCCACGGCCGCCGCGGCGGCGGGGCTGGCCGGCGACGCGACGTACGACGCGGCCCTGTGCTCACCGCTGGCGGCGCAGCGCTCGGGGCTGTCGGTGCTGGCGAGCGACGTCGGTGACAACCCGTCCGCCGTCACGCGGTTCGTGCTGGTCAGCCGCCCCGGGCCGGTGGGTCCGGCGTCCGGCGCCGACAAGACCAGCGTCGTGGTGTTCCAGAACGACGACCACCCCGGTGGCCTGCTCGAGCTGCTCGAGCAGTTCGCCACCCGCGGGATCAACCTCACCCGGATCGAGTCGCGCCCCACCGGTGACGCCCTGGGCCGGTACTGCTTCTCGATCGACTGCGAGGGCCACATCAGCCAGGCGCGGGTGGCCGAGGCGCTGATGGGCCTGCACCGCACGTGCAGCCAGGTGCGGTTCCTCGGGTCCTACCCGCGGGCGGACGGCGTCCCCCCGGTGGTCGGCGCGACCACCAGCGACACCGCCTTCGACCAGGCCCGCGCCTGGCTCGACACCCTCCGCTGACCCGTCCCCCACCCGGCACTTGCCTCACTAGTCGCCGGGCACCGTGCGGAAGATCTGGCACGTAGTGTAGCAAGTGCGGGGGCGGGCGGGGCGGGGCGGGGCGGGCGGGGGCAGTCGGGGGCGGGGCGCAGGGCGAGGACGGCGATCGTGGCGCAGACCAGGCCGTTGAGCAGCCCGAAGACGACGTCGGTCGGGTGGTGCATGCCGCGGTAGAGCCGGGCGGTGGCGACGGCGAAGGGCACCAGCCCGAACACGATCGTGGTC
>JACMOY010000048.1 GCA_014377795.1 Actinomycetota bacterium
GCCGGGCCAGCAGGTCCGGCGTCCGCTCGGCCTCGTTGTGCTCGTGGTAGCTGATGACCTTGCCGCGCGGCGTGATGCCGAGTGCTGACGTGAGCCGCTTGAGGCGCCGGGTGTCCTCGGCGGCGACGACGTCGGCGTCCACGAGGGCGCGCGCCAGGCGGGGCGGGGCGTCGCCGACGTCGCCGATCGGCGTCCCGGCGAGCAGCAGCAGCCCGCTGACCGCAGGCGCCTCACCCGCGGTCACCGGAACCGGCGGGCGCTGGCCCGGTGCTGCGCGCCGTCCACGACGACGTCCGCGCCGGTCACCCACGACGCGCGGGACGAGAGCAGGAACGCGACGACGTCGCCGACCTCCTGCGCACGACCGAGCCGGCCCCAGGGGAACTCCTCGCGCTCGAACGTCGCGAACGCCTCGGGGTCGTTGCGGCGCAGCGTGTCCCAGCCGCCGCCCTCGAACAGGATGCTGCCGGGGCTGACCGCGTTCACCCGGATCCGGTCGCCGGCGAGCTCGTCGGCCAGCACCCGCGCCAGGTGGATCTCGGCCGCCTTGGCCACGGCGTACGTCGTCCGGGGGGCGACCTTCGAGCCCGTGACGCTCGTGACCATCACCACGGCTCCCCCGCCCGCGCGCACCAGGTGGGGGTGGGCGGCGCGCACCAGGGTGGCGGCGTGGCCGGCGTTCAGCTCGAAGGTCGCGGTGAGGTCGGCGGCGGTGCTGTCGAGCAGGTTGCCGCCGGGCGGCTCGGCGACGACGGTGCCGCCGGCGTTGGCGACGACCCGGTCGAGGCCACCGAGCTGGTCGGCGACGTCGTCCACGGCCGCGGCCAGCGCCTGGTGGTCGGTGACGCCGACGACCCGGGTGACCACCCGCCCGCCGTGTCGCCCGACCTGCGCGGCGGCGTCCGCGGGGGCGTTGGCGCCCCGGGCCAGCAGCGCCACCGCCGCACCCTCGGCGGCGAGGGCGTCGGCGATCGCCAGCCCCAGCCCGCGGCTGGCCCCGGTGACGACGGCCCGCGCGTCCTGCAGCCCCAGATCCATGCGCCCGACCCTACGACTCTTCCTCCCCCGGCCCGGTCTCCTCCCCCCGACCGGCGCCGCCAGCTCGTTGTGCCCCATTCCTCACCGATCCGGGGGAGGAACGCGGGGTGGGGGGAGGAAGCCGTTTACGATCGCGAGGTGACGACGACGGCCGTACGACGGGACGCCGGTCCGCCGGACCGCCAGCCGGCCACCCACCTGGCGACCGACCCGGCCACCGACCCGGCCCGCCTGGCCAGCGCCCTGCGGGCCCGGCTGCTGGGGCCGCGGGCGACGTCCCGGCTGTGGGGGTGGGTCGGGCCGCTGGTGATCGCCGCGGTCGGCGGGGCGCTGCGGTTCTGGCACCTGGGGCGCCCGCACCAGCTGGTGTTCGACGAGACGTACTACGTCAAGCAGGGGTCCTCGTTCCTGCTCTACGGGTACGAGCGGTCGGTGGCGCCGAGCATCTCGGCGGTCAAGGACCAGGCCGACAAGCTGTTCACCAACGGGACGCCGAACGTGTGGGGCACCGCCGCCGACTTCGTCGTCCACCCCCCGGTCGGCAAGTGGATGATCGCCGCGGGCGAGCAGCTGTTCGGGGTCGACAGCTCGTTCGGCTGGCGGTTCGCCTCGGCGGTCTGCGGCACGCTGTCGATCCTGATGATCGCCCGGATCGGCCGACGGCTGTTCGGCTCGACCCTGCTCGGCTGCGTCGCCGGCGTCCTGCTGGCCTTCGACGGGCACCACTTCGTACACAGCCGCACCGGCCTGCTCGACCTGTTCGTCATGTTCTGGGCGCTGGCCGGGTTCGGCACGCTGCTGGTCGACCGCGACCACGCCCGCGCCCGGCTGGCCACCCGGGTGGTGCGCGAGCGGGTGCTGGACGGCGCCACGCACCGGCTCGAGGGCCTCGGGCCGAAGCTGGGCTGGCGTCCGTGGCGCGTCGCGGCCGGCGTGTGCCTGGGCCTGGCCGCGGGCACCAAGTGGTCGGGCCTGTTCTTCCTGGCCACCTTCGCGGTGATGTCGGTGCTGTGGGACGTCGGCGCGCGCCGCGCCGCGGGAGTGCGGCGCTGGTGGTGGGGCGGGCTGCTGCGCGACGGCGTCCCGGCGTTCGTCTCGCTGGTGGTCGTGGGGTTCGCGACCTACCTCGCGTCGTGGACCGGCTGGTTCCTCACCAAGGGCGGCTGGGACCGGCAGTGGGGAGCCCAGCACCCCAGCCGCTCCTTCGCCTGGGTGCCCGACTCGGCGCGCGGGCTGTGGCACTACCACTACGAGATGTACCAGTTCAACGTCGGCCTGAGCTCGCCGCACCCGTACAGGACGAACCCGTGGTCGTGGCTGATCCAGGGCCGCCCGACGTCCTTCTTCTACGAAGCCAAGAAGCTCGGCGAGGACGGCTGCGCGGTCAAGAGCTGCGCCAAGGCGATCACCTCGATCGGGACGCCGACCCTGTGGTGGGGCGCACTGCTGGCGGTCTTCGTGCTGCTGGCGATGTGGGCGCTGAAGCGCGACTGGCGCGCGGGCGCCGTCCTGGCCGGGCTGGTCGGCGGCTGGCTGCCGTGGTTCCAGTTCCAGGAGCGCACCATCTACTCGTTCTACGCCGTCGCGTTCGTCCCCTGGATGGTGCTGGCCGTGACCTACGTGCTGGGCCTGGTGCTCGGCCCACCCACCGCCACACCACGACGCCGGCTGGTCGGGGTCGGCGCGGCCGGGTCGTACGTCGTCACCTGCGTCGTGCTGTTCTTCTTCTTCTACCCCGTCTACACCGCGCAGGTCATCCCCTAC
>JACMOY010000425.1 GCA_014377795.1 Actinomycetota bacterium
GCAGCGCCCCGCCGAGGGGGTGGTGCTGCCCACCCGGCGGCGGTTGGTCGACCGGCTGCTGCGGCTGCCCGTCGCCGAGCTGGAGGCGCGCCGACTCGGTGACCTGATCTCGCGGGTGGGCGCCGACACGACGCTGCTCAAGACCGTGGTCACCAGTGGGCTGGTCGACCTGCTGTCCGGACTGGTCGTGGTGGTCGGGGCCGTCGTCCTGATGGCCTTGATCGACCCGCTGCTGCTCGGGGTCACCGTCGTGTCGATCGGTCTGGGGGCCGCCGCGCTGGTGGTGTTCAGCCGGCGGATCCGGCCGCTGAGCCGTGAGGCGCAAGAGGCCGTCGGGTCGATGACCGCGTCGGTCGAGCGGGCGCTGGGCGCGGTGCGGACGATCCGCGCCGCGCGGGCCGAGGACCGCGAGGTCGCGACGGTGACGATGAGCGCGCGGGCGGCGTACGACGCCGGCCTGAAGGTCGCCCGGGTCGCCGCGGTGGTGGCGCCGCTGTCAGGGCTCGCGGTGCAGGGCGCGTTCCTCGCCGTGCTGGGCATCGGTGGCGCGCGGGTGGCGTCCGGGGCGATCAGCGTCGCCGACCTGGTGGCGTTCGTGCTCTACCTGTTCCTGTTCGTCCAGCCGATCGCCCAGTCGGTGCAGGCCTGGACGGCGATCCAGGCCGGGCTGGGGTCGCTGGCCCGGATCGAGGAGGTCACGGCGCTGGCCATCGAGTCCGACGTCCGCGCCCCGGTCACGACGGTCCGGCCGGCGCCGTCGCGACGTGCGGTCGAACCGCCCGTGCTGTCGTTCGAGGGGGTGGACTTCGACTACGCCAGCGGCGTGGCGGTGCTGCGCGGGGTCGACCTGCAGGTGCGCCGGGGTCAGCGGGTGGCGCTCGTCGGGCCCTCGGGTGCCGGCAAGTCGACCGTCCTGGCGCTGGCCGAGCGCTTCTACGACCCGACCGGCGGGGTGATCCGGCTGGACGGCGTCGACGTCCGCGAGCTCGACCGGTCCGTGGTGCGGGCGCGGCTCGGGTACGTCGAGCAGGACGCCCCGGTGCTCGCCGGGTCGCTGCGAGACAACCTGCTGCTGGGTGCGCCAGACGCGGACGAGCGGGCGCTGCTGCGGGTGCTGGCGTCGGTGAACCTCACCGACCTCGTCGAGCGCGCCCCACTCGGCCTGGACAGCCAGGTCGGCGACGAGGGCGTGCTCCTGTCCGGCGGCGAGCGCCAGCGGCTCGCGATCGCCCGGGTGCTGCTGGCAGCGCCGTCACTGCTTCTGCTGGACGAGCCGACGGCGAGCCTGGACGCCCGCAACGAGGCCGCGCTCTCGGCGGCGGTCGACGCGGTCGCCGTCGACCGCAGCGTGCTGGTGGTGGCGCACCGGCTCTCGACCGTCGTCACCGCCGACCAGATCGTGGTGCTCGACCAGGGCCAGGTGGTGGCCGTCGGGCGGCACGACGAGCTGGTGGCGGCGGGCGGGCTCTACCGCGAGCTGGCCACGACCCAGCTGCTCGTGTGACTCAGCCGGACATCACAGCTAGCGGAACATGGCGGCGTTCTGCTGCTCGGCCGCGGCGTACTGCTGCCCGGCCTGGTTCAGCGTGCGCGAGATGTGGTCGAGCGACTCGCGCACCCGCGCCTGGGTGCCGCGCCATTCGTGCACCACCCCCTGGAACCGCCCGGACGCCTCGCCGCGCCAGGCGTCCTGCAGCGAGGTGAGGCGGGCCATCATCGCGGCGACCTGCGCCTCGATGTCCGCGCTGATCCGCGCCACGTCGCCGGACGCCGCGCCGATGCGGTCGGTGTCGACCTGGAACTGGCTGCTCATGGGCTTGCCCTTCGTCGTCGGTTCCCACGCGAGGACGACGCTAGGGCTTGGCCGCCGCTGCCCGCTGCCGTCGTCCACAGGCCGACGTACGCTGCCGGGCGTGGCCCTGCTGATCGACACGCCGCGCTGGCCGGCGCACGGGCGGCTGTGGGCGCACCTGGTCAGCGACACCTCGCTGGCCGAGCTGCACCTCTTCGCGTCCGGTGTCGGCATCCCCACGCGTTCGTTCGAGGGCGACCACTACGACGTGCCGGCCGAGCGGCACGCCGAGGTGGTGGCGGCCGGTGCCCGCCTGGTCGAAGGTCGCGTAGTCGTGAAAGCGTTGCAGCGCAGCGGTTTGCGGCTACCCAAGCGCAAGGGCGAGCGGGTGCTGGCCACCTGGCCGCTGGCCACCTGGCCGGCCGGGTTCGGCGACCACACCGTCGACTGCGTCGCCTCGGCGCTGGTGCCCGTCGGGTCGCGCCTGGGCGCCTGGCTGCTCGTCCTGGACGACGAGGGCCGGCTGGCGCTGGACGGCGACCGCCTGCCGTCGGCGTCCGGTGACGAGCCCCGGCTGGGCTACCTGCGGGTGCGCGGGCAGCAGTGGCACCACGTCGGACTGCACCAGGGGAGCGCGGTCTCGACCCGCGGTCACCGGTGGGTGCCGCTCGCCGGGGTCGAGGGCGTCGAGGCCCAGGAGCACTGGTGGCCGCTGCTCGAGCCGGCGTGACGGCAGCCCAGGGCAGGATGGGGCCGTGCGCGCCGTCGTGATCGAGCAGTTCGCCCGGGTGTCCTCGGTGCAGCAGGTGCCCGACCCCGCGCCCGCCGCGGACGGGGTCGTCGTGCGGGTGGCGGCGACCGGGCTGTGCCGCAGCGACTGGCACGCCTGGCGCGGCCACGACACCGACGTCGTCCTGCCGCACGTGCCCGGCCACGAGCTGGTCGGCACCGTCGCCGCGGCCGGCGCCGGCGTCCGGCGCTGGCAGGTCGGTGACCGCGTCACCGTGCCGTTCGTCATGGCCTGCGGTCGGTGCGAGGTGTGCCGCGCCGGGGACGGCCAGGTGTGCCCGCACCAGACCCAGCCCGGCTTCACCGGCTGGGGCTCGTTCGCCGACCTGGTCGCCCTGGACCACGCCGACACCAACCTCATCGCGGTGCCCGACGCCCTCAGCGACGTGGCCGCGGCGAGCCTGGGCTGCCGTTTCGCCACCTCGTACCGCGCCCTGACCGCCCGCGGCCGGCTGCGGCCGGGGGAGTGGCTGTCGGTGCACGGCTGCGGCGGCGTCGGCCTGTCTGCGGTGATGATCGCGGTCGCGCTCGGCGCGCGCGTGATGGCGGTCGACGTCTCGCCCGCCGCCCTCGACCTGGCCCGCTCGCTCGGCGCCGAGGTCTGCCTGGACGCCCGCGACACCGACGTGCCGGCGGCGGTCGTCGACGCGACGGACGGCGGCGCGCACGTCAGCGTCGACGCGCTGGGCTCGCCGCAGACCTGCGTCGACTCGGTGCTGTCGCTGCGCCGTCGCGGCCGCCAGGTGCAGGTGGGCCTGCTGCCCAGCGCGACCGGTCACCCGCAGGTGCCGATGGAGCGGGTGATCGGGTACGAGCTCGACCTGCTGGGCAGCCACGGCATGGCCGCGGCCGACTACCCGCCGATGCTCGACCTGGTCGCCACCGGCGCACTGCGCCCCGACCTGCTCGTGCGCCGCACCATCACCCTGGACGACGCGCCGCAGGCCCTCGCCGACATGGACGCCTCGACGCCCACCGCGGGCATGACCGTCATCGTCCTCTGACGCAGCTGCCGCAACGGGTCCATCGTCGACGACGGCCACCGGCTGACCGCCCGCGACCTCGTCACCCGGCTCACCGCTGACCTTCGGTCCCGACGTCGGCATCCACCGCTACCGCGCGCACTGGACGGTCGGCTACGCCGCCTCGCGTCAGCGCGAAGGCTCCGCCTGCCCTGGGCTGGGCGGTCCTGCACGCTGACCGCCGATCAGATGGGCGAGCTCGGTGGTGACGTTCGCGC
>JACMOY010000426.1 GCA_014377795.1 Actinomycetota bacterium
CGGCGCGCACCGAGACGTCCATCGCAGCCGCCACCACCACCTGGGCCGCCTCGACCCGGCACTTCAGCACCTCGAGCTCACCCAGCAGCGCGACCAGGTCGACGTCGGGGACCCCACCCGCGTCCAAGCCGCCCAGCTCGACGCCGAGCCCGGCGACCCGCGCGCGCAGCGACGCTGCGGCGTCAGTGGCGGAAGCGATAGTCTCGAACACGTGTTCTATTCTATGTGATATCAGGGGCCACCGCAAGACCCGCGGGTGTGCTGTCCAAGGCGGCTGTCCCACCTGGCTGGCCATCACCACTAGCTGGCGAGCGCCCGCGCCCGCAGGCTCACGTCGACGACGGCTCGGGTGGTCAGGGGCCTGCTGGGGTCGCGAGACCGCCGATGAGCGCTACCTCCTGCTGTCCCCGTCCTGACCGGCTCAGCAGCCGCCCTAGACGTACCCGGCCGTTCCCGGGCGGGCCAGCTCGCGGTCGATGATCGAGGCTCGACCGCCCCGCAGCCGGCAGGCGGCCACGAAGAAGCGCAGACCCTGGTCCGCGTACTCGATCTCGATGACCCGCCGCCCGTAGGCCGCGGCGTAGGCACCGCACTCGTCGTACACCTGGCACTCCTCGGCGACGGCGAAGTCGAAGCCGATGGAGGGTCCGCGTGCCGACAGGTCCGCAGCGTTCGTCTGCGCCCCCGCCAACCCGCGCGCGTGGGCACGGGCCGTCAGCAGCCGGGCGAAGTCGATCGCGTCCGCCCGGTGCAACACGCCCCTGGAGCGGGTCCAGGAGTCGAGGTTGTCGGGCTCGACGGCGTCGAACCCCGACCTCGCGCACCCGTCGATCCAGCCCCCGACGATCCCCGCGAGAGCCACCCGGCGCCCCCGGGACCGCGTGTCCAGCAGCACCTCGCCCGGCCAGCCCGGGCCGGTGACCTCGCGGCCCGCCGCGTCGTGCAGCAGCGCGATGGTGCGTCCGCCACCACCGCCTCACGCGCCGATCGGGTCACCACCGGCCGGCCGCGGCGTCAGCGGCGAGGCAGGTGGGTGCGCGGGCTCATCCGCGGGCCCCGCCGCGGGCGGGTCGCACCGGCCAGCTCGAGCAGGCGCTGCACCCGGTACCGGTGCGGGCGGTAGGGCTCGAGCAGCTCGGCCAGCCCGTCGTCGTCCACCGGCGTCCCGGTCAGCGCCCAACCGATGTTCTTGGCCTGGTGGTAGTCGCCGAAGCTGACCGCGTCGGCGTCGCCGTGCGCCCGCTGGCGCACCTCGGCCGCTGTCCAGACACCAACTCCCGCAACAGATCGCAGCCGTCGTTCGGCCTGCGCATGGTCCATGTCGACGGTCTGCTCGAGGCGACCCGCGACCTGGGCGGCCCGCACCGCGGTCGCCGAGCGGGCGCCGTCGACACCAGCTCGCAGCCACTCCCACGACGGGATCTGGGCCCACTGCTGCGCGGACGGCACCACGCGCATCCCGAGGTCGCGCCCAGGCCCCGGCGCAACCTCACCGAACCGCAGCACCAGGGCCCGCCAGCCGGCGAACGCCTCCTGCCCGGTGACCTTCTGCTCGATCGCGGCGGCTACGAGCGCCTCCATGACCAGGCCCGTGCGCGGCACCCGCCAGCCGGGGGCGTGCCGCCAGGCGTCTCGCAGCACGGGGTGCTCGGGGGCGAACCCGTCCGGGTCGTCGCGACGGCCGAGCAGGTCAGGCACGGCGTCGACAGCCCAACCGGCCCCCGCACCCCACGCGGTGACCCGCACCTCACCGTCGGCCGGCGCGCTGGACAGGCGCAGCGTCGCCGGGCCCAGCGGCGTCCGGCAGGTGCGCCACACGGTGCCGTCCCGCTCCAGCCGGTACGCCGGGTCGCCCCCGCCGCGGCGCAGTGTGGCCAGCGTCGCGTGCACCGCTACCGGGCGCCCGGGCGCCCAGCTGCTCTGGGTCGGCGGCAGCTCGGGCTCGCCCTCGGCCGCGGTCACGCCGCAGTCTCGCACCCGCCGAGGGGCCGCAACCGGCCGGTGACGGTCGGTCCGTGAACGTCGTTGGTGCCGATCTCGCACGACTGTCGGCGACAGCATCGATGATGAGGAGATGACGACCTATTCCGGCACCAAGGAGTTCGAAGGCGCGACGTTCGTCAAGGCGAGCCTCAAGGGCGCCACGTTGCGAAGCTCCGACGTCAGCGGTGTGACGATGCGCAGCGTCGATGTGGGCGGACTCGACATCGACAGCCACGACCTGTTCTTCGGCAGCCTCGTCGTCAACGGGGTCGACGTGGTGCCGTTCGTGGATGCCGAGCTCAACCGGCAGTTCCCGGGTCGCGAGCTGCAGAAGTCACAGACGCCCGACGGCCTGCGCGAGGGTTGGGTCGCTGTGCAGTCCGCGTGGCAGACGACGGTGGCGGGCACGCCGCCGGACCTGGTGGACGCCCACGTCCAGGACGAGTGGTCCTTGGCCCAGACCCTGCGGCACCTCATCCTGGCGACCGACGCCTGGCTCCGCGGCGGGATCCTGCGGATGCAGCAGCCGTTCCACGAGATCGGCCAGATCTTCACCGGTGCCGACGAGATGGGCTTCGACATGTCGATCTTCCGCGCAGACCCGCCGGACTACCAGGAGATCCTCGCGGTGCGCGCCGAGCGACAGCGACTGGTGACCGACTTCTTGGCGGCGGCCACGGCGGAGCTGCTCGCGCAGGAACGCGAGGACCCGTGGGGCGGCGGTGACTGGCGTCCCAGCGTCGGTGACTGCATCCGCGTGATCCTGGAGGAGGAGTGGGCGCACCTGCGCTACATCCGACGGGATCTGCCGCTTCTGCCTTCAGCGACGGACCCCCGGAGCGGTCACCGCCTCGAGGACACACCCACCTAGACTCGGCGGGAACCGACGCCGGGTGACCGCGCGTTGACCGGCCGGCAGCCCGAGCGGGCTCATGACGACCAGGACGAGGGACGACTGCACGTGGCGAAGACCGTGGACAAGGACCGCAAGGCGAAGATCGCCGAGATGCAGCGGCAGAGCAAGGCCGCCGATCGCCGCCGCACCCTGACCATCGTCGGCGCCGCGCTGGTGGTCGTGGCCCTGATGGGTGGGGCCGTCACCTACGCCATCGTCTCGGACGACAACCGCGTCCCCGGCGGTGAGCTCGCCGCGCTGGGCGTCAGCGCTGCGGCGGCCTCGTGCGATCCGGTGACCAGCGACCCCGCCACCGGCGGCGGGAAGCACGTCGAGGGCACGGTCAAGTACCCGACGGTCCCCCCGTCGTCGGGGTCGCACAACGGGACGCCCGAGTACCCCAACCGTGGCTTCTACACCGCCGGCGACCGCCCGCAGATGGAGAAGCTCGTCCACAACCTGGAGCACGGCTACACCATCCTCTGGTACGACGGCAGCGCCTCAGCCAAGCAGCTGGCGACCCTGAAGGCGATCGGCAAGAAGGCCAACGCCTCAGCCGACGCAAAGGAGAAGTTCATCGTCAGCTCGTGGGACACCGCGTACGGCGCCTTCCCGGCGGGCAAGCACTTCGCCCTCTCGCACTGGTCGGCCGACCCCAAGGACGTGAAGAAGCAGACCGGGCACCGCGAGCTGTGCGGCGACGTCTCGGGCGCGACGGTCGAGTCGTTCATCAAGGCCTACCCGCAGACCTCGGCCCCGGAGGTGGGCGCCCAGTGAGCCGTGCCGCCTGAGCGCTGCTGACCTCAGCGCGCGGGCGTCGGCACGGGGCGCGGCGCCACCCGCAGGGCCGGACCGGCCGGACGCAGCGGTGAGGGGCTGGCGACCCACACGTACGTCGGCACCAGCGGGAGCGTCGCCGCGAGCGCGCGCTCGGGCAGCCGGCTGACCATCGCCGGCACCATGTCCTCGCCGGAGAACGCCGCGGGGTCGCCGAGGACGGGCAACGTGTAGTCGACGACGTGCCACCCGGCCAGCAGCTGTTGCAGCCCGCGTCGGGTGCGGAACCGCTCGTAGTAGCTGTCGGCCCGGCCGAAGGCCCGCACGTAGCGGTCGGCCGCCGCGGGCGGCAGGTAGGACAGGAACGGCAGCTTGTAGTGCGGCTCGATCACACCGAGCCGGTTGCCGAGCCCGAGGTACAGGACGCCGTCAGGCTTGAGCACCCGCTTGACGTCGGCGATGACGGCGTCGGGGTCGACGACGTGCTCGTAGATGTGGTTGAACACCACCACGTCCAGCGAGGCGTCCGGGAACGGCAGGGCCTGGCCCGCGGAGCAGACGAACTGCACGTGGTCGCCGAAGCGGGTGCGGGCTGCGCGCAGTCCGGGCACGTCGATGTCGACGCCGTAGGTGCGGGCCGCGCCGGCACCGGCGAGCTCGTCGGCGATGAACCCGGCCGAGCAGCCGACGTCGGCCGCGGTCAGCCCACTCAGGTCGTCCAGCCCCCGCACGTGCCGCAGGACGGCGAGGATCTTGGCGGCCTTGCGGCGGCGTCCGGCCTCGTCGAGCATCGTGGCCATCTGCTCGCTGTACGCCAGCTGCGCCTCGCGCTCGCCCGTCTTCGCCCTCGCCATGCGCGGCACCCTACGACACCCGGCGGGGGGTGAGCAGCCGGTGACTGCGGGCGTAGCCCCAGCCGACGGCCGCGGCCGCGACGTCGGCCAGGGTGACGATGAACCGCGACAGGAACACCACGCTGAGCACGACCGAGTGCGGCAGCTGGTCGACCAGCAGCAGGCCCAGCAGGAACTCGCGCAGCCCGAGCCCCGCCGGCAGCAGCAGGGCGAGCATGCCCAGCGACGCCGCGAGCGCGTAGCCGAACACCGAGGGCAGCAGGGTCGCCGAGGCGTCGCCGCCCAGCGAGCGCACGAGCACCCACACGTGCAGGCCCAGCGCGAGCCAGGCGAGGACGAAGAACCCCATCGTCACCACGATGGCCCGCCCCGACAGCGGCTGCTCCAGTCCAGGACGGCGCACCAGACGCAGCGCGCGGTCGATCAGCCGGTTGAGCACCCGCGGGTGCAGCACCACCACGCCGGCGACAGCCGGCACGAGCAGCAGCAGGTACACCGGCCCGCCCCCCGCCGACAGCAGCCCCGGCAGCGCCACCAGGCCCACCGCCAGGCCCGCCATCGCCGACATCAGCACCGACAGCAGACCGACGACGGTCGAGCGCGCCCGCGGCACACCCAGGCCGGCGGCCACCTCGGCCTGGGCGACCACGGTCCACACGCTGCCGGGCAGGTACTTGCCGAGCTGACCCACGAACAGCACGCCGGACGCCGGGGCGATGTGCAGCGGCGACCCGAGGTCGGCCAGCAGCGCACGCCAGCCGAGCAGGGTGAACACCAGGCCGAGCAGCGCGAGCGCCGACGACAGCGCCAGCGCGGACGGCGGCACCCGGCCCAGGTCGTGCCGCACCGTCGACCAGTTGCTCGCGATCGTGTACACGACGGCGACCAGCACGAGCGCGAACAGGACGATCCGGGCCACCGTCAGGACGCGGGCGCGGGTCACCCCGTGAGTCCGGGGCCGCCCACGACGGTGTCGACGTACGCCGTCCAGGGCAGGTCGAGGTCGGGCGGCCGCACGTTCGCGGCCAGGGCCGCGACGGCGCCGGGCTCGGTCAGCCTGCGCAGCGCGGTGACCAGGGCGGGCACCGAGCCGGGCTCGACGACCAGCCCGTCGACACCGTTGGTGACCTCGGTGGTGAACGTGCCGACGGCCGTGGCCAGCACGGGCAGCCCGTGGGTGAACCCGAGCATCGCGTTCTGCGACGCCGTGGCCGACCGGTAGGTCAGGGCCAGGACGTCGTGGGCGGCCAGCAGCCCGGCGATCACGGTGGCCGGGACGTATCCGCTGCGCACCTCGACCCGGTCGCGCAGAGCAGCCGAGTCGGCCAGCTCGCGCACCCGGGCACCGGCCGCACCCCACAGCTCGCCGGCGACGGTCAGGGTCGGCCCGGGCACCTGGGCCAGGGCCTCGAGCAGCAGGTCGACGCCCTTGTACTCGCGCACCATCCCCAGCGCCAGCAGTCGCGGCGGGCCCTCGTGGGGTGCGCGCGCGACCGGCGGGCCGCCGGGCAGGTGGGCGGGCAGCGCGGCCACCCGCACGTCGCGGGCACCGAGCCCGCGCGCCTCGCGGGCCTGGTCGTCGGAGTGCACGAGTGCCACGTCGACCTGGCGCAGCATCGTGCGCACCAGGGTCGCGGCGCCCGGGTGGGCCTCGTGCGGCAGGACGTTGTGGGTGACCAGGACGACCTTCGGGCCGCCGCCACCGCGACGGCGCAGCGCCCGCACCAGCGCGAGGTGGGCCGGCACGACGGCGGGGATCACGTGCACCAGGACCACCAGGTCGTACGCCCGCAGCCGTCGCCCGACGCGCACCCACGTGTCGGGGCGGGCCCACGACAGCGGTCGGGTGGTGCGGGCGTACGGCGCGAGGTCGGGGACGCCGTCCGGCACCGCCTGCTCGCCGGGGTACAGCCGCGAGGGGTACAGGTGCGACCACGACACGAGGTCGGTCTCGTGGCCGGCGGCGGCCAGCCGGGTGGCGAGCTCGGTGGTGTGGGCCGCGACACCGCCCTTGTAGGGGTGGGTCGGGCCGACGACCGCGATCCGCACCGCTAGACGCCGTCCCGGGAGCGCACGACGAGGTCGGACAGCAGCGCGAGCGAGCCGATCATCAACCCGGTGACGACCAGCAGCACCGTGCTCGCGGGGAAGTAGAACGGGTGGCGCACCATGTCGACGACGCCCTTGACCAGCCCGACGACGATCAGCCACAGGGCCGGCGGCATGAGCACCTTGAGCGGCTCGAAGTACATGACCATCCGCAGCACCTGCAGGATGTAGCGGTAGGCGTCCTTGACGAAGTGGAACTTGCTCGAGCCGGCCCGCTTCGCGTAGTCGATCTCGACGTACTTGATGTCGTGCTGGTTGGACAGGAACGAGAGCGTGATCGTGGTGACGCAGCTGAACCCGGGCGGCAGCAGGCGCAGGTAGGGCAGGGCCACCGAGCGCCGGAACGCCCGCAGGCCGGAGTTCAGGTCGGGGATCCGCTGGTTCGTCAGCCGCTCGGCGACCTTGCGGATCAGCCACTTGGCGGGCACCCGCAGGATCTTGTGGGTGCCCTCCTCGGTCAGCCGGGCCCCGACGACCTGGTCGTAGGACGGGTCGTCGCGCAGGATCCGCAGCAGCTCGGGGATGCGCTCGTTGGGGTAGGTCATGTCGGCGTCGGTCCACACGACGACCTGACCGCGCGCCATCTGCGTGCCGATCCGCCGCGCCGTGCCCGAGCCGCCGTTGCGGCGAAACGAGACGACCTTGACGTGCGGGAACCGCAGCTCTGCCTCGCGCAGCACCTTCAGGGTGCCGTCGGTCGAGGCGTCGTCGATCGCGAGCACCTCGTAGCTGAACTCGCTGGCGTCCAGGGCCGCGCAGATGCGCTCGACCTCGGCCATCACGTGGTCCTGCTCGTTGAACGCGGGCAGGATCACCGTCGCGTCGACCGGCACCGGCGCGGCCGGGGTCGAGGGGGTCGGCGTGGGCCCGGGCAGGATCGTCGTCGCCGGCGCGCTGGTCAGGATGTCGTCGCTCATGATGGGCCAGAGGATACCGGCCCCAGCCACAGGTCGACGTCGAGCGACGCCGACCCGACCGGGCGCCGGGTCAGCAACCGCTGGTCCTCGGTGGTGCGCAGGTCGACCACCTGTCGCGGCGCCGCGCCGAGCTGTTCGAGCGCCGCCGCCGACTCGGCGCTGACCAGCACCGGACGTCGCCCGGCGGCGCGCACCCCGGCCACGACGGTTCGCACGGCCGCGGCGTCCGGCGTCCCCGCACGGGACCGGACGACGACGC
>JACMOY010000427.1 GCA_014377795.1 Actinomycetota bacterium
CGTGGGCGAGAGCACCTGGCGGGTCGGCGTCCGGCACCGGGACGGCCGGTCGTGGACGACGACCGTCACCAGCGGCGTTCGCGGCCCGGACCGGCCCGAGTCGTGCCTCAAGGCTGCCGTCCCCCAGGTGGGTTGGACCGCGGCGGTCGTCGCCGACTGACCGCGTCCCGAAGTGAGACACCCGGCCGCCGCGGTCAGCCGCAGGATGGCCGGTGACCACCACGGGAGTCACCCATGACCGAGCCGGCAGTCGCCGGTGGCCCCACGTTCGGGCTCATGGACGCCAGCCACGACCTGATCCCCGCCGACCGGCAAAAGGTCGAGCTCGGGGCGCTGATCAGCTCGGCCCGGCGCAACAACAAGCGCACGTGCAACCTCAGACGTCGATCCGGTCGCGGTCCAGGCCGCGGGCCCCGTCGACGATGAAGTCCTTGCGCGGAGCCACGTCTGAGCCCATCAGCAGCTCGAAGACCCGCTCGGCGGCCTCGACGTCGCGCACGGTCACCCGCCGCAGGGTGCGGTGCCGCGGGTCCATCGTCGTCTCGGCCAGCTGGTCGGCGTCCATCTCGCCCAGGCCCTTGTACCGCTGGATCGGCTCCTTGTAGCGCCGGCCCTTCTTGGCGGCGGTGGCCAGCACCGTGCGCAGCTCGGCCTCGGAGTAGGTGTAGACGGTGTCGTTCTTCTTGGCGCCGGGGTTGACGATCTCGACCCGGTGCAGCGGGGGGACGGCGGCGAACACCCGGCCGGCGTCGACCAGCGGTCGCATGTAGCGGAAGAACAGCGTGAGCAGCAGGGTGCGGATGTGCGCGCCGTCGACGTCGGCGTCGGCCATCAGGATGATCTTGCCGTAGCGCGCGGCCTCGAGGTCGAACGAGCGGCCGGACCCTGCGCCGACCACCTGGATGATCGCCGCGCACTCGAGGTTCTTGAGCATGTCGGCGATCGTGGCCTTCTGGACGTTCAGGATCTTGCCGCGGATCGGCAGCAGGGCCTGGAACTCCGAGGACCGGGCCAGCTTGGCGGTGCCGAGGGCGCTGTCGCCCTCGACGATGAACAGCTCGCTGCGCTCGACGTCGCTGGTGCGGCAGTCGGCCAGCTTCGAGGGCAGCGACGAGGTCTCGAGGGCGTTCTTGCGACGCTGGGTCTCTTTGTGCAGCCGGGCGCTGAGTCGTGCCTTCATCTCGGCCACGACCTTCTCGAGCAGCACGGCGGCCTGCTGCTTCTGGCCCCGCTGGGGCGAGGTCAGGGCGGTGGTCAGCTCGTTCTCGACCACCCGGGCCACGATGGCGCGCACCGCGTTGGTGCCCAGCACCTCCTTGGTCTGACCCTCGAACTGCGGCTCGGCCAGGCGCACGGTCACCACCGCGGTCAGCCCTGCCAGGACGTCGTCCTTGTCGACCTTGTCGCCGCCGACCTTCAGTCGCCGGGCGTTCAGCTCGAGCTGGCGGCGGAAGGTCTTGAGCAGCGCGGCCTCGAAGCCGGCCAGGTGGGTGCCGCCCTTGGGCGTGGCGATGATGTTGACGAACGAGCGGACGTGGGTGTCGTAGCCGGTACCCCAGCGCACCGCGACGTCGACCTCGCACTCGCGCTCGACCTCGGTGGGGCTCATGTGGCCCTGCTCGTCCAGCACCGGCACCGTCTCGCGGAAGGTGCCGGTGCCGTGCAGCCGCCACACGTCGGTCACCGGCGGGTCGCTGGCCAGGAACTCGACGTACTCGGTGATGCCGCCCTCGTGGACGAACACCTCATCGTGCGGGCCGTCCGCGCCGGGGGTGCCCGCCAGCCCGCGCTCGTCGCGCAGGGCGATGGTCAGACCCGGCACGAGGTACGTCGTCTGGCGGGCGCGGGTGACCAGCTCGTCGTAGGCGAAGGCCGCCTCGCGCAGGAAGATCTGCCGGTCGGCCCAGTACCGCACCCGCGAACCGGTCACCCCCCGCTTGGCCTTGCCGGTGACCAGCAGCTGAGAGCCGTCGACGAACGGGCTGAAGGGCGCGTCCGGGCTCGGCTGCGGGCCCTGGTCGGCGAACACCCCCGGCTCGCCGCGGCGAAAGCTCATCGAGTGCACCTGACCGCCGCGCTCGACGTGGCAGTCCAGGCGGGCGGACAGCGCGTTGACCACGCTGGCGCCGACCCCGTGCAGGCCGCCGGACGCCGTGTACGAGCCACCGCCGAACTTGCCCCCGGCGTGCAGCTTGGTGAAGACCACCTCGACGCCGGACAGTCCGGTCTTGGGCTCGATGTCGACCGGGATCCCCCGGCCGTCGTCGTGCACCTCGACCGACCCGTCGACGTGCAGGGTGACGTCGATCCGGTGGCAGGCGCCGGCGAGCGCCTCGTCGACGGCGTTGTCGATGATCTCCCACAGGCAGTGCATCAGGCCGCGTCCGTCGGTCGACCCGATGTACATCCCGGGCCGCTTGCGCACGGCCTCCAGGCCCTCGAGCACCGACAGGTGGCGCGCGGTGTAGTCCCCCGTCGTGGCGGTGCGACGGCTGGCGTCGCGGCGTTCCGGCGAGGTGATGGTCACGGTGCTCCTTCGGGTGGGTGCGGCCCGCCCAGGTTACCGAGTGGCACCGACGGTTCCGGAGCAAGCCGCGCGGTGGTGGGCGCCGAACGCCTGCTGTGACGACCGCGCAGGTGAACGTCGGGTGACGACAGGCTCACCGGTGTTGCGCGCACAGCGAACCACCGCGCCACCTGACCACGGGGAACGATCCGGGGTGCTTGACTGTTGACCTGCTCGAACGATGAAGACAACGACCAGACATGACGATGGCACCGATGACGACGCCGAGAACGTTCTGCGACGCGGTGATATCGATGAGACGAAGGAAGGTGTCGTGCCCACGACTCTCGCGACCAGCCCGCTGACCACGGCCGACCGCTGCGACCGATGCGGCGCCCAGGCGTACGTGCGGGTGATGCTCGCCAGCGGCGGGGAGCTGCTGTTCTGCGCCCACCACGGGCGCGAGCACACCCCGGCTCTGGCCAGCGCCGAAGCCACGATCCAGGACGAGTCCGACCGGCTGTTCGCCGAGCAGACCAGCGCGTCCGCCCCGGCCCGAGACTGACCCCGACCCTGCTCCACCACTGACGGCGGGCCCCGGCACTGTGCCGGGGCCCGCCGTCCTGCGTGGCAGGGTGGTGCTCCGTGAGCCCCCTCGACCTGCTCGTCGCCCTGGCGATCCTGGTCGGCCTGGTCGGCGTCATCGTGCCCGTGCTCCCCGGCGTGCTGCTGGTGTGGGCCGCGGTCGCCGTCTGGTCCAGCGAGCGTCAGGACCCGACCGGCTGGTTGGCGCTCGCGGTGGCGACAGTCCTTCTGGCCCTGGGGCAGGTCGCCAAGTACGTGCTGCCGGGACGACGGCCCAGCCGGGCCGGCGTCCCCACCAGCACCACGCTCGCCGGCGCGGCGCTGGGCCTGGTGGGCTTCTTCGTGGTGCCCGTCCTCGGACTGCCACTGGGCTTCGTCCTGGGGGTCTACCTGCGTGAGCGCGCCAGGCTGCACCGGCACGACCTGGCCCTGGTCTCGACCCGTCAGGCGCTGCACGCGGCTGGCTGGAGCGTGCTGATCGAGCTGGGCACCGGGCTGCTGATCGCGGCGACCTGGGTCATCGGCGTGGTCATCTCCTCGGGAGGTTAGGTCGGGCGCAGGCGTGCTGGGCCGCATCCTGTCCGAGCAGGCAGCAGCGTCCGACCGCCGTCGCCGCGGGCGCCGTGCGTCGGCTGGCCCAGCGCGTCAGCTAGTCACGCTGGAACGAACGAAAGGGCCATCAGCGCTTGGCTGGTGACCCTTTCGCGCGTTCGCGGCGACCCGGGACAAGTCCGGGGGCGCGGTCAGTCCAGGGAGTCGCGCAGCACCCGCGCGCGCGAGGGGTGGGGCAGCTTGCTCACCGTCTTGCTCTC
>JACMOY010000428.1 GCA_014377795.1 Actinomycetota bacterium
ACGCGGGGGTAGTCGGTTCGCCGCACGCTGACCCCGGCCGCCCGCAGCGCGTCGGCGTAGCGCGCTCCGTCGTCGCGCAGCGGGTCGAGCTCGGCGGTCTGGATCAGCGCCGGGGGCAGGCCCGCGTGGTCGGTGGCGTGCAGCGGGGACAGCCGCGGGTCGGGCACGTCGGCGTCGCCGCGGTAGTGGCCGAGGAACCCGTGCACGTCAGCGCGGGACAGGATCGGCGCGTTCGCGTTGTGCTGGATCGACGGCGAGCTCAAGGTGGCGTCGGTCGCCGGGTAGAACAGCACCTGCGCGGCGATCCTGGGCCCCGCCCCGTCGCGCGCCAGGAGCGTGATGGCAGCGGCGAGGTTGCCGCCGGCGCTGTCGCCCATGACCGCCAGCCGGGCGGCGTCCGCACCGAGCGCCCCCGCGTGCTCGACCGCCCACAGCGTCGCGTCGTACGCGTCGTGCAGCCCCGCCGGGAACACGTGCTCGGGGGCCAGCCGGTAGTCGACCGAGACGACCACGGCACCGACCCGCTGGGCCACCTGGGCGCACAGCGCGTCGTAGCTGCGCACGTTGCCCTGCACCCAGCCCCCGCCGTGGACGAACATCACGAGCGGGGGAGTGACCGGCTGCGACGCGGGCCGGTAGACCCGCACCGGGACACCGCCCGCCCGGGTCGTCGCGACGTCCTCGCTGATCCGCACTGATGATGGGACGCTGCCGAAGACCCGGTCGAGCGGGAACCAGTGCGGCAGGGTCGAGCGCCGGTTGCGCTGCAGCTGGGCCGCCGTGAGGTCGGCGACCTGCGGCCCCCGCCGCGCCGCCGCCAGGGTGCACAGCACGCGGGTGCGCAGAGCCATCGTCATGAGCCGGACCCCGTCTGCACGCGGCTGCGCGCGCGGTGCCTGGGCGTGATGGTCATCGGACCACGTTACCGGCAGGCCGGACCTGCCCGAAGCGCCGCCACGCGCAGGTCAGACCCCGGCGTTGAACACGTCCAGCCCGAACCGGTTCAGCCCGGCCGTGCGGGCGTAACCCGGGTAGGGCAACGGCCGGCTGACGTCGAGGACCTCGGCGATGTCGCGGGCCGCGGCGTCGCGCGGGGGCGAGGAAGGTTCTGCGCGGAAGGGTCACACCTGCCACCGACCGCGACGGCACCGCAGCCGCGAGCCAGGGGGCTGAGCATCTGGTGGACGCACCGACCGTAGGCTCGAGTGGTGAGCGTGCGACGTGTGATGGGTATCGAGACCGAGTACGGCGTCTCGGCCCCGGGTGACCCGGTGGCCAACCCGATGCTGATGTCGGGCCAGGTGGTCAATGCCTACGCCCAGCCGCTGGGGGCGCGGGTGGGCCGGGCCCGGTGGGACTACGAGGACGAGGCGCCGCTGCGCGACGCGCGGGGCTACCAGCTCAGTCGGGCGAGCGCCGACCCCTCGCAGCTGACCGACGAGGACGACCCGACGCTCGCCAACGTCATCCTCACCAACGGCGCGCGACTGTACGTCGACCACGCCCACCCCGAGTACAGCTCGCCCGAGGTCACCACGCCGCGTGACGCCGTCCGCTGGGACAAGGCCGGTGAGCAGATCATGGCCACCGCGGTGCGGGCGATCGCCGCGAACCCCGGGCTGGGGCCGGTCAACCTGTACAAGAACAACACCGACGGCAAGGGCCAGTCGTACGGCACCCACGAGAACTACCTGATGAGCCGGGCCACCCCGTTCGCAGAGATCGTGCGCCACCTGGTGCCGTTCTTCGTCTCCCGGCAGGTGTTCACCGGCGCGGGCCGCGTCGGGATCGGGGCCGAGAGCGAGACCGCCGGGTACCAGCTGACCCAGAGAGCGGACTTCTTCGAGGTCGAGGTCGGCCTGGAGACGACCCTGAAGCGGCCCATCATCAACACCCGCGACGAACCGCACGCGTCCGCCGACAAGTACCGCCGGCTCCACGTCATCATCGGCGACGCCAACCTGTGCGAGGTCGCGACGCTGCTCAAGCTGGGCACCACCTCGCTGGTGCTGGCGATGATCGAGGACCGCGCCCTGACCCGCGACCTCGCCGTCGAGCGCCCGGTCTCGTCGCTGCGGGCCGTGTCGCACGACCCGTCCCTGAAGACGCTCCTGACCTTGCGCGACGGCACGACGCTGACCGCCGTCCAGCTGCAGTGGGCCTTCTTCGAACAGGCTCGCGCCTACGTCGACGACCGCTTCGGCAGCGAGCCGGACGCCGACACCGCCGAGGTGCTCGCCCGGTGGGAGTCGGTGCTGACCCGGCTCGAGGCCGACCCGATGACCTGCGCGCGCGAGCTGGACTGGGTGGCCAAGCTGTCTCTGCTGCAAGGGTTCCGCGACCGAGAGGGCCTGCCCTGGGACTCGCACCGGCTGCAGCTGATCGACCTGCAGTACAGCGACGTGCGCCCCGAGAAGGGCCTCTACCACCGGCTGCTGGCCCGCGACCGGGTCGATCGCGTGGTCGACGAGGCCGACGTCCACGCGGCGGTCGCCGACCCGCCCGAGGACACCCGCGCCTACTTCCGCGGACGGTGCCTCGCGAAGTACGGCCGCGACGTGGCCGCGGCGTCCTGGGACTCGGTCATCTTCGACGTGCCCGGTCACGACTCGCTGCAGCGCGTCCCGATGCTCGAGCCGCTGCGCGGGGGCCGCGACGCCGTCGGCCACCTGATCGACGCCAGCGAGACCGCGGCCGACCTGATGGCCGCCCTCGCCACCCGCTAGACCGCGTCGTCGGTCAGGACCGCTGTCGGCGCTCGCGTCTACTGTGAGGG
>JACMOY010000049.1 GCA_014377795.1 Actinomycetota bacterium
ATCGCCCGCGCCCTGCCGGCGGTCGACCCCCGACACGAGATCCTGCTGAGCTCGGCCGGCCTGCACGTCACCGCCGGCCTGCGGGCGCTGCGCGTCGACGAGTACGCCAGCAACCACTGGCTGGGGACGTTCGCCGCCATGGCGCTGGGCGCCTGAAAAAGACGGTTGCCCCCGGCGTGCACCGGCTGGTTGGCTGCGCCGCTGGACCCCAGCGCCGTCCTGGCCGCGTACGACGCCCAGGTGCGGCGCGACCCGCCCGCCCAGCCCGGGGTGCGGATGGAGCGCGACCGGTGGGTCACCCGGGTGGGCTCGGCGGACGGTCTGGGCTGGAACGCCGTGGTCTGGAGCGATCCCGACCTGGGCGACACCGACGTCGACGCCGTGGTCGCCGATCAGGTGCGACGGTTTCGCGGCCTGGAGTGGGAGTGGAAGCACTACTCCCACGACCAGCCACCCGACCTGCCGGACCGGCTGCGTGCCGCGGGGCTCGTGCCCGAGCCCGCCGAGACCCTGATGGTGGCCGAGGTCGCTGAGCTCGACCTCGACGTTCCCCCGCTGCCCGGCGTCGACGTGGTGCTGGTTGATGACGAGGACGGGATCGCGGCGATGGGACGGGTGCACGAGGCCGTCTTCGGTGGCGAGCACAGCGCGATCGCCGGGGTTCTGCGCGCCGGGCTGGCCCAGCGGCCGAGGACGATGCAGGGCGTTGTGGCGTCGGCCGGCGGCGAGCCCGTGGCGGCCGGCCGCGTCGACCTGACGCCGGGCACCGACTTCGCCAGCCTGTGGGGTGGCGGGACACTCGCCGGGTGGCGTGGCCGCGGGGTGTTCCGGGCACTGGTCTCGCGCCGGGCGGCGCTGGCCGCCGAGCGCGGGTTCCGCTACCTGCAGGTGGACGCCTCGGCTGACAGCAGACCGATCCTGCGCCGACTGGGGTTCGTCGAGCTGGCCACCACGACCCCGTGGACGCACCCGAGCGAGGGGGTGCGCGCAGACTCAGCGCTCGCCGGACACCCAGCGCGCGCCGTCGTCCTCGTCGTCCGGCTCGACGGCTCGACCGGTGTTGAGGTCGTCGAAGGGCGAGGGACCGTGCAGCTCGCGCTGCAGGGCGGTCAGGTCAGTGCTCGGGCTGTAGTACTTCAGCTCTCGGGCGACCTTAGTCTGCTTAGCCTTGGCTCGGCCGCGACCCATAGCGTCGACCCCCTCATGCATCGACCGGGACGGCCTTCGCGGTCCCGGGATCAGTGTGCTCACTCGTGACGCCCACGTTACATCGTCGCGAGCGCACCCGGCGACCGCAGCGACGCTGCCCCGATTGGGGGTCGGTCAGCGGCCGGTCAGCGGCCCGGCAGCCAGGTGCGGCGCAGCCCCGACACCTCGCTGATGCGCTGCTCGGCGAGCCGCTCAGCGGCCACCGACGGCGCGATGCCGGCCGATGCCGCCTCGCCCAGCACCGCGGCGGTGGTGGCGAAGATGCCCATCGTGCGGGCCCGGGCCCGCTCGAACGAGAAGCCGCGCCGCTCGTCGGCGACCTGGATCACCCCGCCGGAGCTGACGACGAAGTCGGGGGCGTAGGTGATCCCCCGGCGCACCAGGACGTCGGCGACCTGCGGGTGGGCGAGCTGGTTGTTGGCCGCACCGCACACGACGCCGGCGGTCAGTGCCTCGGCGACCTCGACGGTCAGCGCCCCACCGAGGGCGCAGGGGGCGTACGCGTCCAGGTCGCGGGCCAGCAGGTCGTCGGTGGTGGCGGCGACCTCGACCTCTGGGTGGGCCGCTCGCACGCGGTCCAGCGCGGCGGACGAGACGTCGGTGACGACGACGTGCGCGCCGTCCGCGCGCAGGTGGCCGACGAGCAGGTGGCCCACCTTGCCCACCCCGGCCACGGCGACCCGGCGCCCGGCCAGGGACGTCGAGCCCCAGCGGTGCTCGGCCGCGGCGCGCAACCCCTGGAACACCCCGAGGGCGGTCAGCACCGACGAGTCGCCGGCGCCGCCGTCGCTCTCGCTGCGGCCGGTGACGAAGTCGCACTCGCGGGCGACGACGTCCATGTCGGCGACGTAGGTGCCGACGTCGCAGGCGGTGACGTACCGGCCGCCGAGGCTCTGGACGAACCGGCCGTAGGCGCGCAGCAGGGCCTCGGTCTTGTCGCGCGCCGGGTCGCCGATGATGACGGCCTTGCCGCCGCCGTGGTCGAGCCCAGCCAGGGCGTTCTTGTACGTCATGCCGCGCGAGAGGTCGAGGACGTCGGCGACGGCGTCCGCCTCGCTGGCGTACGGGTGGAACCGGGTGCCACCCAGGCCCGGCCCGAGCGCCGTGCTGTGCAGCGCGATCACGGCCCGCAGGCCGGTGGTGCGGTCGTGGCAGAACACGACCTGCTCGTGCTCGCCGTCCAGGATGCTCACGGCCGCCACCCTAGGGGCGCGGCCGGTGCGCTGATGTCGGGTGTCACCCTGGTGGGGTGCCAGCAGCCCGGCGACCGCCGTACGTCGCGTACCTGCGTGTGTTCGAGCCGGTGGCGCACCTGCCCGCTACCGAGCGCGAGCGCTGGACGGCGTACGCGCCCTCGCGCCCGCACCGCGACCATGTCGAGGCGGCCCTGTTCGCCGACTCGGTGCGCCGCCTCGCGGGCCGACCGCCGGTGCCGGTGCCCCCGACCGAGAGCAGCGACGGGCTGCTGCTCGAGCTGGACGGCGCGCTGTACGTCTGCCCCCAGCAGCCGCGCCTTCGGGTGTGGACCGACCTGGCCCGGGCCGGCGACGTGTTGCCCCTGGTGCAGACCCTGCCGGTGGCGCTGCGCGAGCAGGCGGCCGCGGACCTCGCGGCGTACGCCCGCGCCGGCGGGGGGCTGCGGCTGGTCACGCTGTCGACGGCCTGGCAGGTGCCGGTCGCCTGGTTCGTCCCCTTCGCCGCCGAGGAGCGCGAGCTGCGACTGGGTCGGCGGGGGCCGGGTGACGAGCGCGTGCTGCGCTACCGGACGCCGATGTCGTCCGCCCGCCGGCGCTGCGCCCGCGGTCTGCGGGCGGCGCGTGCCCACCTGCAGGACGAGGACGTGCCGGCCCAGATCGAGCAGGTGTCGCGGTGGCTCGAGCAGTTCGACCCGCGCAGCGTCGTCGAGCTGGACTACGCCGCACTGGTCGACCTGCTGGACGACGCCCACCTGCTCGGGGACGACTCGGCTGCTGACGTCGCGGACGGTCTGGCGGCGCTGACCGAGGGTGACGCGCTGTCGGCGGCTGCGGCGTACCGCCGGTGGACCCAGCGCTGGCACCGGGTGGCGCTGCTGTCGCGCGCGTCGTAGTGACTAGTCACCTGCGCCGGTAAAGATGATCCGTCCTGAATGTTCCCCTGCGGGCCGTCATCGTCCATATTGAGGGGTGATCGCCGACGTCGTCTGACGCGGCCAGACTGAGGAGCCCTTCATGGCCGCTCGTACGACGGAAGCCGAGTCGCTGCTCACCCCCGCTGAGGTGGCTGCGCTGTTTCGGGTCGACCCCAAGACCGTGACCCGCTGGGCCAAGGCCGGCAAGCTGACCTCGATCCGCACCCTCGGCGGCCACCGCCGCTACCGCGAGGCCGAGGTTCGCGCCCTGCTGTCGGGCATCCCGACCCAGCGCAGCTGACCGCCCCGACCGGGCGAGCCGGCGCCGTCGCAGGGGGCGGCGCCGGCTCGTTCGGGTCCCTCAGGCGACCCAGCCGAGGTACCTGCTGCCGAGCGTGATCGCCGCCCACCACGAGGCGGCCGCCACCAGGGGAACGAGCAGGCCCAGCGGTGAGTGGCTTCTGATCAGTCGCCCACCGACGGCCGTGAGCACCACCCACCACAGGATCAGCACCACCACGGCCCAGGTCGGCGCCACCAGCCCGGTGAGCAGGTAGAAGAAGCCGACGCCCAGGTGCGCCGCCGTCCCCGCGACCACGGCGACCACGAACCCCACCGGGTGCGGCGCCTTGATCGGGCGGGGGGTGGTCATGACGCCACGTCCGCCGCAGCGACCCGGATCGACGTCCCTGCGCCCGCGGCGACGGCTGCATCCAGCCGGGCGGCGGAGGTGATGACGACGCGCTCGTCCAGGGCCGCGACATCGTCGTCCGGTAGGCTCACGGCCGGCTTCACACTGCGACGGTACTGCGGTGCTACCGACCATGGCGCGTTCGCACACCACTGGCCCACGCCCCGACTGGAGCCGAGCAGTGAGCAGTGAGCAGCCGCCGGTCCGGCCGCGCGAGTACGACGTCGCGATCATCGGCTACGGCCCGGTCGGCGTCACCGCGGCCAACCTGCTGGGCGCCCGCGGGCTGTCGGTGCTCGTCGCCGAGCGCGACGGGTCGGTGTACGACCGTGCCCGGGCGATCGCCACCGACGAGGAGATCCTGCGCATCTGGCAGCGGGTCGGGCTGGCGGAGCGGCTGAAGCAGGACATGCTGTGGGACAAGGCGATCGACTTCGTCGACGCTGACGGCGAGTCGTTCCTGAGTTTCGCACCGCGCACGCGCGGCAACGGGTACCCGCCTCAGCTCTTCCTCTACCAACCGGTTCTGGAGCAGGTGCTGCGCCAGGGCGTCGAGCGGTTCCCGAACGTCGAGGTCAGGCTGCGCACCGAGGTGGTGCACCAGGGCCAGGACCGTGACGGCGTCGAGCTGACGATGCTCGACCTGGACGCCGAGACGACCACCCGGGCTCGGGTGAGGTACGTCGTCGCTGCCGACGGCGGGTCGAGCCCCACGCGCGGCCGGCTCGGGATCGGCTTCGAGGGCCGCACCTACGAGGACCGCTGGTTGGTGATCGACACGAAGGTGCTGCAGGAGTGGCCCGAGGTCGACCGGCTTCGCTTCCACTGCAACCCGATCCGAGCGGCCGTCGACTGTCCGACGCCGCTGGGCCACCACCGCTGGGAGTTCCCGGTGCTGCCCGGCGACGACGAGACCGAGCTGGTCACCGACACCGCCGTCCGCCGACTGCTGACCGACCAGGGCGTCGACCCGCACTGGGTCGAGGTGCTGCGGGCCGTCGTCTACTCCCACCACGTCCGCCTCGCCGCACAGTGGCGGGTGGGCCGGGTCTTCCTGGTCGGCGACGCCGCCCACGTCATGCCGCCCTGGATCGGTCAGGGCATGTCCTCGGGGGTGCGCGACGTCAACAACCTGTGCTGGAAGCTGGCCGGCGTCGTGCACGGCGAGCTGCCGGAGTCCGTCCTGGACACCTACGCGAGCGAACGGATGCCGCACGTGCGCTCGATGACCAAGGCCGCCGTCTTCTTCGGCCGGGTCATCACCGAGCGCCGCCGCGCGGTCACCGCGGTGCGTGACCCGCTGTTCCGCGCCGCCATGAGGGCCCCGTACGTGGGGGCGTTCCTTCGCGACGGGTCCTGGTTTCCCGAGACGCGGTACGCGCACGGCCTGCTCGCGCGATCGACGTCCCGAACGCGCGCCGGCGGGCTGGTGGGGCAGATGGTGCCGCAGCCGTGGGTCGAGGCTGCTGACGGAACCCGCACCCGCCTGGACGACGCGCTCGGCAGCGGGTGGGCCCTGCTGCGGGCGCCGGCCGACCGCACCGGGACGGACCCCGCGTGGTCACGGGCCGGCGTCCGGTCGCTGACGCTGCTGCCGGCGAACAGCCGGCCCGCCGCCGCCGCCGTGGTCGACGCCGACGACGTCCTCGTGCCGTGGATGCGCCGCCACCGGGTCACGACGGTCGCCGTGCGCCCTGACGGCATCGTCTACGCCGCGGCGTCGGGACGGGGGCCGCTCGCCCCGCCGCCGTTCGCCGCCTGAGCCGCACGGCTGCGTCTGAGCTGATGACCCACTCACAGAGGGGTTCGCCATGACCATCATCGACACGGTGCCAACCGTGGCCCCCGGCTTCGACACCCCGGTCAGGGCCGCTCGCTGGCCATCATCATCGCTGGCTCGTTCACCGAGAAGACGGATGGCGCTCAGCTGCTGTTCATCTGAGACCGTCCACGCCTGTGCCGCCTGGCTCGCCGGGTCCGGTCAGTGCCCCCACCATGGGGTGACCGGGTCCTGCACGCCGATGCCCGCACCGACCGAGGAGAACGACGTGACAGCGACGCCTGCAAGCACCGGCGGGGACACCGCGGCCGACAACGTGACGGTCAGCCGGGGTCAGACCCGACCACCGTCCGGGTACGTCCTGGACGAGTCCCCAGGCCCGTTGGCTCCCGAGGAGCTGCGGGTCATGGACGCCTGGTGGCGGGCCGCGAACTACCTCGCGGTCGGCCAGATCTACCTGATGGCCAACCCACTCGGGCGTGAGCCGCTGCAGTCCGAGCACGTCAAGCCGCGACTGCTCGGTCACTGGGGCACGACCCCGGGGCTGAACCTCGTGTACACCCACGCCAACCGGGTCATCCGCGCCCGTGACCTCGACGCGGTGTACGTCATGGGCCCGGGTCACGGTGGCCCGGGGCCCAACGCGTGCGCCTGGCTGGAGGGCACGTACAGCGAGCTGTACTCGCACATCACGCGCGACGAGCGCGGTATGGCGGCGTTCTTCCGGCAGTTCAGCTTCCCCGGCGGGGTGCCGAGCCACTGCGCCCCCGAGACGCCCGGCTCCTTCCACGAGGGCGGCGAGCTCGGCTACTCGCTGGTGCACGCGTACGGCGCGGCGCTCGACGACCCCGACCTGACGGTGTTCTGTGTGGTCGGTGACGGCGAGGCCGAGACCGGCCCGCTGGCGGCGTCCTGGCACATCAACAAGTTCGTCAACCCAGCCCGTGACGGGGCGGTGCTGCCGATCCTGGCGCTCAACGGCTACAAGATCGCCAACCCCACGGTGCTGGCCCGCATCCCCGAGAGCGAGCTGGCCGAGCTGATGCGCGGCTACGGCTACGACCCGCACTTCGTCACCGCCGGCACCGACACCAACCCCGCCGCTGCGCATCAGGCGCTGGCAGCGGCGATGGACGAGTGCCTCGACAGCATCGCCGCGATCCAGGAGCGGGCCCGCGGCGGCGACCTGTCGCGACCGGCTTGGCCGATGATCGTGCTGCGCACCCCGAAGGGCTGGACCGGCCCGACGATGGTGGACGGGCTGCAGGTCGAGGGCACGTTCCGCTCCCACCAGGTGCCGCTGGCGGCGACGCGCACGGACGACGGCCACCGCGCCGCGCTCGAGCAGTGGCTGAAGGCGTACCGCCCCGAGGAGCTCTTCGACCAGGCCGGCGCACCCGTCGCCGAGCTGCTCGCCCTGCCCCCCCAGGGTTCTCGGCGGATGAGCGCCAACCCGGTGGCCAACGGCGGACGGCTGCGCGACCTGGACCTGCCGGACTTCCGCGACTTCGCGGTCGAGGTGACCGCCCGCGGCGCGACCGCTCACGAGGCCACCCGGGTCCTCGGCAGCTGGCTGCGCGAGGTGGCGCGCGCCAACGCTCACAGCTTCCTGCTGTTCGGCCCGGACGAGATCGCCAGCAACCGGCTGCAGGACGTGCTCGACCTCGGCGGCCGCTCGTGGGTGGCCGAGGTGCTGGACGGCGACGACCGGCTGTCCCCGCAGGGGCGTTCGATCGAGATCCTGTCCGAGCACATCTGCCAGGGGCTGCTGGAGGGCTATCTGCTCACCGGTCGGCACGGGGTGTTCACCTGCTACGAGGCGTTCATCCACATCGTCGACTCGATGTTCAACCAGCACGCCAAGTGGCTCGAGGCCTCGTCGAAGGTGCCGTGGCGCGGACCGGTCGCGAGCCTGAACTACCTGCTCTCCTCGCACGTGTGGCGCCAGGACCACAACGGCTCCACCCACCAGGACCCCGGCTTCCTCGACGTGGTGCTGAACAAGAAGCCGTCGATCGTGCGCGTCTACCTGCCCCCGGACACCAACACCCTGCTGTCGACGTACGACCACTGCCTGCGCAGTCGCGACTACATCAACGTCGTCGTCGCGGGCAAGCAGCCGCAGCTGGACTACCTGACGATGGACGAGGCGGTGCTGCACTGCACGCGCGGCATCGGGATCTGGGACTGGGCGGGCACCGAGGTGGCGGGCGAGGAGCCGGACGTCGTCCTCGCGTGCGCCGGTGAGATCCCCACCCTCGAGACGCTGGCCGCCGCCGACCTTCTGCGACAGGTGCAGGGACTGCGGGTGCGGGTGGTCAACGTGGTCGACCTGATGCGCCTGCAGCCGGCGTCCGAGCACCCCCACGGCCTCTCGGACCAGGAGTTCGACGTCATCTTCACCGCCGACAAGCCGGTGGTGTTCGCCTTCCACGGCTACCCGTGGCTGATCCACCGGCTGGCCTACCGGCGCACCAACCACGCGAACCTGCACGTGCGGGGCTACAAGGAGAACGGCACGACCACGACGCCCTTCGACATGGTGATGCTCAACGACATCGACCGCTTCCACCTCGTCATGGACGTCATCGACCGCGTGCCCGGTCTGGCCGGTCGTGAGGCCCTGCTGCGTCAACAGATGGCGGATGCCCGGTTGCGCGCCCGGCAGTGGACGCGTGCGCACGGCGAGGACGCGCCGGAGGTCGCCAACTGGGTCTGGCCGCACGGATGAGCGTGGCGCCCGAGCGGCGCGGCGTGCTGACCCTGAACGCCGGCAGCACCTCGCTCAAGGCGGTGCTCGTGCGCGCGGACGGCACGACGACGACGTACGACGGGCTGCCGCAGGCCCTGGCCGGGCCGACGCCGGACGCCGTCCTGCACCGCGTCGTGCACGGTGGGACGCGCTCGGGCCCGGCGTTGGTCGACGACGCGCTCGTCGAGGAGCTGCGGGCGCTGACCGAGCTCGCGCCGTTGCACCAGCCACCGGCCCTGGACGCGATCGACGCCGCGCGCGCCGCGCTGCCGGACGTCCCCCAGGTCGCGTGCTTCGACACCGCCTTCCACCGCACCATCGCCGAGCCGGTCGCCACCTACGCCCTGCCCGCCGAGTACCGAAAGACGTTGCGGGTGTACGGCTTCCACGGCCTCTCGCACGCCTGGGCCAGCGATCAGGTGCGAGTGCTCGCGCCCGAGGCGACCCGGGTGCTGGTGGCCCACCTCGGCGGTGGCGCGTCCCTGTGCGCTGTTCGCGACGGCCAGAGCGTCGACACGACCATGGGGTTCACTCCGCTCGACGGCCTCGTCATGGGCACCCGCAGCGGCCACGTCGACCCCGGAGCGCTGCTGTGGCTGGCGAAGCACTCGGGTGAGGACCTGGACGACCTGCTCGAGAACCGCAGCGGGCTGCAGGGGCTGGCCGGCACGTCCGACGTCCGCGAGGTGCTGCGCCGGCGCGACGGGGGCGAAGCGCAGGCCACCATGGCGTTCGAGGTCTACCTGCACCGCCTGGTTACCCACGTCGGGGCCATGGTCGCGGCGATGCAGGGACTGGACGCGCTGGTGTTCACCGGCGGGGTCGGTGAACGGTGCCGGCCGGTGCGCGAGGAGCTGTGCGCGCGGCTCGGCTGGCTCGGCGTCCGCACCAGTGATGACGACTCGGCCGCGCCGCGCGAGCTGACCACCGGGGACGCGGCGGTGCGGACGTTCGTCGTGCACTCGCGTGAGGACCTGCAGATGGTCGCCGAGGCGCACCCGCTCCTCCAGTGACGGCTGGGGCGACGTCGGCCCTCAGGCCAGCGTCAGGAAGAGCTTCTCCATCGTGGCTCGGTCCTGCTCGTCCATCCCGTCGGGGCTGGTCAAGCACTGGCGCATGCCGGAAGAGACGATGGCGAAGCCGGCGCGGTCGAGGGCGCGGTTGACGGCCGCGAGCTGGGTGACGACGTCCTTGCAGTCACGGCCCTCCTCGATCAACCGGATCACGCCGCCGAGCTGGCCTTGCGCTCGCCGCAGGCGGTTGACCACGGGGGTCATGTCATCGGGTTCGAGGGTGACCATGAGGAGTCCTTCGGTGGCTGGGGGGACGTCAGGGGGTGAGGGAGTCGAGCGCAGCGGTCAGCCGCGTGCGGGCGTCGTCGGCGACCGCGACGAGGTCGTGGTTGCCGGTCAGGTCGACCATCACCGAGGGGTCCATCGCCTCGACGAGGGTGTGGTTCTCGTCGACCGACCGTACGACGACGTTGCACGGCAGCAGCAGGCCGATCGACGGCTCCGCCTGGAGGGCGGCGTAAGCCAGCGGGGGACGGCAGGCGCCGAGGATGACCTGCGGGGCGACGTCGACGTCGAGCTTGGACTTCAGGGTGGCACGCAGGTCGATCTCGGTGAGAACGCCGAAACCCTGCCGCACCAACGCCTCTCGCGTGGCCTCCAGGGTCTGCTCGAACGTGTCGTCAACGGTGGTGGTCAGGGCGTATCCCATGTCGTCTCCTCAGGTCTCGCGGTCGGAGGACCGCTGCCTCACAGCATATACCTGCTGGGGTATGTAGGCAGCAGTTGGGCGATGCGGCCAAATGCCCCCGGGGGTACTACTCTCTAGATACCCCCAGTGGTATCTGGACGAGAGGGACCGCAGATGACCGTCAGCATCATCACGATCGAGACCCCGACGTTGGGCGACCGGACCTACCTGGCGCACGACGGCCATGTGGCCGTGGTCATCGACCCGCAGCGCGACATCGATCGCGTCCTCGCTGTCGCCGACGAGGCCGGCGTCCAGATCACGCACGTCCTGGAGACCCACGTGCACAACGACTACGTGACCGGGGGGCTTGCCCTGGCGGAAGCGACGGGCGCCGTCTACGCCCTCAACCGTGATGACGAGGTGGGGTTCGAGCGGCTCGGCCTGAGCGACGACGACGTCATCGACGTCTCGGCCCGAGCGCGCCTGCGTGCTATCGCGACACCGGGTCATACCTTCACCCACCTGTCGTATGCGCTGGAGTCCCGAGAGGACGACGGGGCCTGGGCGGCCGACGCGGTGTTCACCGGTGGTTCGCTGCTGTTCGGGGCGACGGGTCGCCCGGACCTGCTCGGCGTCGATCACACCGAGGTCCTCGCCCACCGTCAGCACACCTCGGTCCACCGGTTGGTGGACGGGCTGCCGGACACGACGGCGGTGCTGCCGACTCACGGATTCGGCTCCTTCTGCTCGACCGGATCCACCGGGGGCGCGACGTCGTCCACCATCGGTCGAGAGCGGCGGACCAACCCGGCGATGACCCAGGACCGCGTCCGGTGGGTGGCTGACGTGCTGGCCGGCCTGGACGCCTACCCCGCCTACTACGTACACATGGCGCCCGCCAACAGGCGCGGACCGACAGCCGGCGGCCTGGGCGCACCTCGACCCGCAGACCGGTCCGCGGTAGCCGGCCGGGTCGCCGCCGGCGACTGGGTCGTCGTCCTGCGGGGCCGCGCCGCCTTTGCCGACGCTCACGTCGCTGGAACGGTCAACATCGGCCTGGACGGTCAGTTCTCCACCTACCTGGGCTGGCTGGTCCCCTGGGGCGCCTCGCTCACCTTGCTCGGCGACACCGCCGAGCAGGTCGCCGAGGCACAGCGCGAGCTCGTCCGGATCGGGATCGACCGGATCGACGGTGCAGCCACCGGCGAACCGTCGCAGTGGAGCGACCGCGCTCTCGGCAGCTACCGACGCGCAGCCTTCACCGACCTCGCGGAAGTGCGCCACCACCGCCACGTCACCGTGCTGGACGTCCGCCTGGCCGGCGAGTTCGCGTCCAGCCACGTCGACGGTGCACTCAACCTGCCGCTGCACGAGCTGTCCGAGCAC
>JACMOY010000429.1 GCA_014377795.1 Actinomycetota bacterium
CGCCGAGACCGACATGATCGGGGACGTCGACCCCGGGCACTGAGCTGGACGTGCGCCTCCGGGCGGGTACGGGCGGGCAGGGGTGGTGCCGCCCCCGGCACGGCACCACCCCGGCACACCCCGGTGTCTCACGGTGGGTCAGCAGCCCAGCGACAGCAGCTGGGTGCCGGTCACCTCGACGTCGACGAGCCCTCGCTCGAGCCGGGCCCGGCAGCACCGGGCGACCAGCACGGGAAGGTCCTGCGCGTCGTCAGCCCGCAGCCGGCGCCAACCCAGCCCGTCGAGGTAGACCCACGCCCGCCCCGGGCCGGCTGAGACAACGCGTAAGACGGTCGTGCGCACCTGGACCGCCGGCACGGTGACCCGACCTTCCCAGCCACCCATCGACCACTGCGCCGTCGACGCGATCATCTGCGCTCCTCGCTCCGCTGGTCCGACGCCGAGGACGACGCCGGTCACCGAGGAGGAGGTACCCCGAGCGGGGTCTGATACACGACCCGCGACGAAGTTTTCAGAGCGTGCGGGCCGAGAAGGTGTCGCAGGCCTGCAGGCTGCCCTTGGTGTACCCGGTGGTGAACCAGCGCTGGCGCTGCGCGGCTGACCCGTGGGTCCACGACTCGGGGTTCACGCCCCCCTGCGACTTCTGCTGGATCCGGTCGTCACCGACGGCGGACGCCGCCGACAGCGCGGACTCGATGTCCCTCTGGGTCAACGGCTTGAGGTACGCGCGGCCGTTCTCGTCCTTCGTCGACGCGGCCCCGTTGGCCCACATGCCGGCCAGGCAGTCGGCCTGCAGCTCGGTGCGCACGGCGCCGGACGTCGCGCCCTGGGGGTCGCGCTGGGCGTTGTCGAGCAAGCCGAGGATGTCCTGCACGTGGTGGCCGTACTCGTGCGCCACGACGTACTCCTGCGCCAGGGCGCCACCGTCCGCGCCGAACCGGGAGGTGAGCTCGGCGAAGAACGAGGTGTCGATGTAGACCAGCTTGTCGGTGGGGCAGTAGAAGGGCCCGACCGCGTTGGACGCGGTGCCGCAGGCCGACTGGGTCTGGCCCTGGTAGCCGACCGTGTTCACGCGGACGTACGTCGCCCCGGCCGCCGGCAGAGCCGTCGCCCAGTAGGCCTGCACGCTGTTGACCGTACCGACCAGGCGGCAGTCCACGTTGGTGTTCGCGTCAGCGCCGGTGCGGCACTCCTGCGCCAGCGTGCTCGAGGGGTCGGGCGTCGTCGTCCCCGGGTTGCTGCCGCCGGTGAGGTCGACCCCGAAGAACAGGCCGACGACGACGATGAGCAGGCCGCCGATGCCGCCGCCGACCGCGAGCCCACCGCGCCCTCGGCCGCCGCCGCCGGACACCTGGCTCGTGTCGAGGCTCGCGTTGTCGTTGAAGCTCATCGTGTCCTCCGAGCCGCGGTGGCGCGGGTGCGCCCGATCCGTCCCGGTAGACTAACGGCGGATCTGGCTGGGCGCCCTGCCGACGCCGCCGCCCACCCGCCACCGTCGGCACCCCTCGAGAGGCCTGTCCCAGTGATCACCGCGACCGATGTCGGGCTGCGCGTGGGTGCCCGCGTCCTCATCGGCCACGCCACGTTCCGCGTCTCTGACGGCGACCGGGTGGGTCTGGTCGGTCGCAACGGCGCCGGCAAGACGACCCTGACCAAGGTGCTCGCCGGCGAGGGCGCGCCGGCGTCCGGCACCATCACCCGCTCGGACGACGTGGGCTACCTGCCGCAGGACCCGCGCACCGGCGACCTGGACGTCCTGGCCCGCGACCGGATCCTGTCCGCGCGCGGGCTGGACGGCGTGATCCGCGACCTGCGCGAGACCGAGGGCGCCATGGCGAGCGCCGACCCCGCGACCCAGGAGCGCGCGATGGAGCGCTACGGCCGGCTCGACACCGAGTCCCAGGCCCGTGGCGGGTACGCCGCCGAGAGCGAGGCGGCCAGCTTCGCCAGCAGCCTGGGCCTGCCCGACCGCGTGCTGGGCCAGCCGCTGCACACCCTCTCGGGCGGTCAGCGCCGCCGGGTCGAGCTGGCCCGGATCCTGTTCAGCGGTGCCAGCACGCTGCTGCTCGACGAGCCCACGAACCACCTGGACGCCGACTCGGTGGTCTGGCTGCGTGACTACCTCAAGGCGTTCAAGGGTGGACTGATGATCATCAGCCACGACGTGACGCTGATCGAGACGGTCGTCAACCGGGTGTTCTACCTGGACGCCAACCGGGCCGAGCTCGACCAGTACAACGTCGGCTGGCGGGCCTACGTCCAGCAGCGCGAGACCGATGAGCGACGTCGTCGACGTGAGCGCGCCAACGCGGAGAAGAAGGCCGCGACGCTGTTCACCCAGGCCGACAAGATGCGGGCCAAGGCCAGCAAGGCCGTCGCCGCGCAGAACATGGCCAAGCGGGCCGAGAAGCTGCTCTCGGGCCTGGACGCGGTGCGGGTGAACGACAAGGTCGCCAAGCTGCGCTTCCCCGACCCAGCCCCCTGCGGTCGCACCCCGCTGACCGCCACCGGGCTCTCCCGCTCGTACGGCTCGCTCGAGGTGTTCACGGACGTCGACCTCGCCGTCGACCGCGGGACGCGCGTCGTGGTGCTGGGGCTCAACGGCGCCGGCAAGACCACCCTGCTGCGGATGCTCGCCGGCGTGGACGCCCCCGACACGGGCGAGGTGCACCCCGGCCACGGGCTGCGCCTCGGCTACTACGCCCAGGAGCACGACACGCTCGACACCTCGCGCACCGTGCTCGAGAACATGCGCTCGGCCGCGCCAGACCTGGACGACACCGAGGTGCGCAAGGTGCTCGGGTCGTTCCTGTTCACCGGGGACGACGCCGGCAAGCCGGTGGGCGTGCTGTCCGGCGGTGAGAAGACCCGGCTGGCGCTGGCGACCCTCGTGGTCTCGGCGGCCAACGTCCTGCTGCTCGACGAACCCACCAACAACCTCGACCCGGCCAGCCGCGACGAGGTGCTGGGCGCGCTGCGCACCTACCGCGGCGCCGTCGTCCTGGTGACCCACGACGAGGGCGCCGTCGAGGCCCTGGAGCCCGACAAGGTGCTGCTGCTGCCCGACGGCGACGAGGACCTGTGGAGCGTCGACTACCGCGACCTGGTCTCGCTCGCCTGAGCACGGTTGCCCGGCGACGTTCGGGGTGTGGACCGAGCATGACCCCCACCACCACTGCCAAGAAGGGCGCCCGCGCGGCGGTGCGGTCCGCCGAGCGTCCAGCTGATCCTGCGACCGGGCGCCGCGGCCCTACGCTGCGAACGTGCCCGTCGACCCGCAGGTCCTGACCGCCGGCTGCGTGCGGGTCGACCAGGACGGCGCAGTCCTGGTCGTCACCCTCGACCGCCCGGCAGCGCGCAACGCCCAGACACCTGCCACCTGGCGGGCACTGGCTGCCGTCGGTGCGTCGCTCACCCCGCGGACGCGGGTCGTCGTGCTGCGCGGGGTGGGGGAGTCGTTCAGCGCGGGGCTCGACCGGGCGATGTTCGGACCGGAGGGGGTCGCCGGTGAGCCGTCATTCGCCGAGATGGCCAGGTGGCCGGACGAGCGGCTCGACCAGGCCATCGCCGGGTTCCAGGACGCGTTCACCTGGTGGTCGCGGCCCGACGTCCTCACCGTCGCCGCGGTGCAGGGACACGCCATCGGCGCCGGGTTCCAGCTGGCCCTGGCCTGCGACCTGCGGGTGCTGGCGGACGACGCCCAGCTGGCGATGCGCGAGACGTCGCTGCGTCTGGTGCCCGACCTGGGGGGCACCGGACACCTGGTGCGGGCGGTCGGGTACTCCCGGGCTCTGGAGATCTGTGTGAGCGGACGCGCCGTCGGCGCCGACGAGGCCCTGCGGCTCGGACTCGCGCACGCCGTCGTCCCGCGAGAAGGGCTTGCCCGGGCCGTCGACGACCTCGTCACCACCTTGCCCGTCGCCGACCCGGACGCCGTCCGTGAGACGACGGCCCTGCTGCTCGGGGCGAGGGACCGGACGCCGCAGCAGCAGCTCGCAGCCGAGCGCGTCGCCCAGGCCCGACGCCTGCGCGCGCTGGCCGGGGAAGCAGCGCCCTCCACGCCGCGTTGAGAAGGAGCCGGGCCCGTACGGGTGCGGCGGCGAGAGGGTGTGGTGGCGGGTGTCGATGGGTGGTGGCCGGATGAGTCCGGCGGCGGGGGCGATGGTGCGGTCGATGCACCGCGACCCCTCGGTGGCGCAGCACAAGCTGACCCGGGGGACGGCGCGGCGCATCGTGACGTTCGCGCAGCCGTTCCGTCGCCAGATCGCGCTGTTCCTGGTGACCGTCGTCATCGACTCGCTGCTGGTCGTCGCGACCCCGCTGCTCGTCAAGCGGATCATCGACGTCGGCCTGCCCAACCGCGACCGCGGTGTCATCGTGACGGCCGCGCTGATCATGGCCGGGCTGGCCGTCTTCGACGCCCTGCTCGGGCTGATCCAGCGCTTCCTGTCCTCGCGCATCGGTGAGGGTCTGATCTACCTGCTGCGCACCAAGGTGTTCTCCCACGTGCAGCGCATGCCCATCGCGTTCTTCACGCGCACCCAGACCGGCGCGCTGGTCAGCCGCCTGAACAGCGACGTGATCGGCGCGCAGCAGGCGTTCACCTCGACCCTGTCGTCGGTGGTGTCCAACGTGGTCAGCCTCGCCGTGGTGCTGACGACGATGCTGATCCTGTCGTGGCAGATCACCGTCGTGGCGCTGGTGATGCTGCCGCTGTTCGTCCTGCCGGCCCGCCTGCTCGGTCGGCGCCTGGCCGTCATCAGCCGCGAGGCGATGACGCTGAACGCCGAGATGGGCCAGACGATGACCGAGCGGTTCAACGTCTCGGGCGCCCTGCTGGTCAAGATCTTCGGTCGCCTGCCCGACGAGTCGGCCCAGTTCAGCAGCAAGGCGTCGCGGGTGCGCGACATCGGCATCACGTCGGCGATGTACGGGCGGCTGCTGTTCACCGCTCTGGCCCTGGTCGCCTCGCTCGCCACGGCGCTGGTCTACGGCGCGGGCGGCTGGATGGTCATCGCCGGCTCGCTGCCGCTGGGCACGCTGGTGGCGCTGGCCGCGCTGCTCGGCCGCCTCTACGGCCCGCTCACCGCCTTGTCGAACGTGCAGGTCGACGTGATGACCGCGCTGGTCAGCTTCGAGCGGGTGTTCGAGGTGCTCGACCTGCAGCCGCTGGTCGACGACAAGCCCGACGCGCTCGTGCTGCCTGCGGGGGCGGCCGGAGTCCAGCTCGAGCACGTCGGCTTCCGCTACCCCAGCGCGGCCGAGGTGTCGCTGGCCTCGCTCGAGTCGGTCGCCAAGCTCGACCTGTCCGAGCCCCAGCAGGTGCTGCGCGACATCAGCTTCGACGTCCAGCCGGGTCAGATGGTGGCCCTGGTGGGCCCCTCGGGTGCCGGCAAGACCACGATCACCAGCCTGGTGTCACGGCTGTACGACGTGCAGTCCGGTTCGGTGCGGGTGGGCGGCCACGACGTCCGCGACGTCACGCTCGAGTCGCTGCAGCGCGTGGTCGGCGTCGTGACGCAGGACGCGCACATGTTCCACGACACGATCCGCGGCAACCTGCTGTACGCCCGCCCGACGGCGACCGAGGCCGAGCTCGTGAAGGCCTGCCGTGACGCGCACATCTGGGACCTGGTGGGCTCGCTGTCCGACGGCCTCGACACGGTCGTCGGCGACCGCGGGTACCGCCTGTCGGGCGGCGAGAAGCAGCGCCTCGCGATCGCGCGGCTGCTGCTGAAGGCACCGGCGGTCGTCGTCCTGGACGAGGCCACCGCCCACCTGGACTCCGAGAGCGAGGTCGCCGTGCAGCGGGCCCTCGCGACCGCGCTGGCCGGACGCACCTCGATCGTCATCGCGCACCGGCTCTCGACCGTGCGGGACGCCGACCAGATCCTGGTCATCGACGACGGCCGGGTGGTCGAGCGCGGACACCACGACGAGCTGCTGGCCGCGCAGGGGTTGTACGCCGACCTCTACCGCACCCAGTTCGCCAGCCAGGACGACTCCGGCGTGGCCATCGCCTGAGGCGCCCTACAGCGCGCGGGTCGCGCCGCCGTCGACCGGGATGACCGTGCCGGTGAGGTAGGAGGCAGCAGGCGACAGGACGAAGGCTGCGACTCGCCCGAACTCCTCCGGCTGGCCGTAGCGCCGCAGCGGGATCTGCGCCTCGTGCAGGGCGCGGGCGTCGGCCACCCCGCTCGCGTCGTCCAGCTCGCGCACCCGTCCGGTGTCGATGCGCCCGGGCAGCAACGCGTTCACGCGGACCCCCTGGCTGCCGGCCTCGTCGGCGATGGTCTTGGCCAGCATGGCCAGACCCGGTCGCAGACCGTTGGACGTCGCGAGCCCGGCGACGGGGGAGCGCACCGAGGTCGACAGCACGAACAGGATCGACGAGCCCTCGATCGTCGTGGCGTCGACCACGGCGCGCGCGAGCCGCAGCGGACCGAGGAACACCGAGTCGAAGGCGCTGCGCCACTGTGCGTCGCTGACATCGCCGGTGCCGCCCGCGGGTGGGCCGCCGACGCTGATGACCGTGCCGTCCAGCCGTCCGTAGCGGCCGATCGCCGCGCCGCACAGCCGCGAGGGAAGGCTGTCGTCAGCCAGGTCGCCCGGCACCAGGATGACCCGCTCGGTGTCGCCGATCTGCTCGGCCATCGCGCGCAGCCCGGCCTCGTCGCGGCTGCACAGCACCAGTCGCGCGCCCTCGGCGGCCAGGGCCAGCGCGGTCGCGGCCCCCAGTCCCTTCGAGGCGCCCGTGACGATGTAGACGCGGTCGTCCAGTCCGAGGTCCATGCCGGTCAGTGTGGCATCGGCGGGCGGGCGTCCGACGCTACTCCCCGTCGGCGTCCCAGATGCGCGGCCGGCGGACGCGGACCGGCTCCGGCGCCGCGGAAGGGGACGCCCCGGCGGCCGCGTCCTCGGCCAGCGCCGCCCGGCGGCGTCGTCCCACCCAGACCGGGAACCCCAGGCCCAGCAGGGCGAACAGCACCCACTGCACCGCGTACGACGCGTTGATGCCCTCGCCGCCGTCGACCACCGGGCGGTCCAGGGGCAGTGGGGTCGTTGCGGCAGAGGGGGTCTCGCTGACCAGGACGGCGTACGCCGGCGCCACGCGCAGCCCGCTCAGGGCGCCGATCCGCGCGACCGCGACACTGCCCACCTGCCCTCGCGGCAGGTCACCGCTGCGCGCGGGCTCAGGGGCCTTGAGCCGCGCGACCACCTCGACCCGTCCGGTCGCCGGGGCGGGGACGGCGTCAGGAGCCTGACCCGGTGCGCTGCCGATGGAGCCGTTCGGCAGCCAGCCGCGGTCGACGAGCAGCGCGCTGCCGTCGTCCAGCACCAGCGGCACCACGACCTCGTAGCCGTACACCGCGTCGGCCCCACCGCCGGTGCGCGGCCGGTTGCGCACCAGCACCGTGCCGGCGACGTCGTAGGTGCCGCTCACCCGCACCGGGCGCCACTGGTCGCCGGGGTCGAAGGTGGTGGCAGCCGGGGGCAGCAGCCGGGCGAGCTCAACCGGCCGGGCGTCGTAGTTGCGGGCCACCAGCGCGGCGCGGCCGTGCTTGTCCTGGTAGCGGTGCAGCTGCCATCGGCCGAGCAGGACGCAGGCGACGGCGAACGTGATCGCGAGCAGCCACAGGCCGATCGTCTCGCGATGGCGTCGAAGCAGCCCCAGCACCTGGTCGACGCTAGCCGACGCCGAGGCCGCCGCCGAGTCCGCCCGGTGCGCCGCGCCCAGCGGTGCACGGGACCGTAGGATGACGTAGTGACCCCCACCGCGACGACAGCCCTGACCTCAGGTGCCCTCGTCGACGCGTTCGGCCGGGTCGCGACCGACCTGCGCGTCTCCTTGACCGACCGCTGCAACCTGCGCTGCACGTACTGCATGCCGGCCGAGGGTCTGGCCTGGCTGCCCAAGCCCGAGCTGCTCACCGACGACGAGCTCGTGCGGCTGGTGCGGATCGGCGTCCAGCTGGGTGTCACCGACGTGCGGCTGACCGGCGGCGAGCCGCTGCTGCGCCGCGGGATCACCGACCTGGTGTCCCGGTTCGCCGCGCTGTCGCCCCGGCCGCAGCTCGCGCTGACGACCAACGGGCTGGGCCTCGACAAGCTGGCCGGGCCACTGGCCGCCGCCGGGCTCGACCGGGTCAACGTCAGCCTCGACACCGTCGACCGCGACGCCTTCACCGCGCTGACCCGCCGCGACCGGCTGGACGACGTCATCGCCGGGCTGGCCGCCGCGGCCGCGGCCGGGCTGAACCCGGTCAAGGTCAACGCCGTCGCGATGCGCGAGGTGAACCTCGAGACCGCTCCCGACCTGCTCGCCTGGTGCCTCGAGCGGGGCTACGAGCTGCGATTCATCGAGCAGATGCCGCTGGACGCCCAGCACCAGTGGGACCGCGACGCGATGGTGACCCAGAGCGAGCTGCTCGACCGGCTGGCCGACCGTTTCTCGCTCACCCCGACCAGCGAGCGCGAGCGCGGCAGCGCTCCGGCCGAGACGTGGCTGGTCGACGGCGGCCCCGCGGTGGTCGGCGTGTTCGCCAGCGTCAGCCAGCCGTTCTGCGGCGCGTGCGACCGGGTGCGGCTGACGGCCGACGGCCAGCTGCGGTCGTGCCTGTTCGCCCGCACCGAGGACGACCTGCGCACCCCGCTGCGCGCGGGGGCCAGCGACGAGGACATCGCAGCACAGATGGTGCGGCTGATGGCCGCCAAGAAGGCCGGCCACGGCATCGACGACCCGAGCTTCCTGCAACCGGCCCGGCCGATGTCCGCCATCGGCGGCTGAGAGCGGACTACAGGCTCGCGGCGTCCACCGTGTCGCGCAGGAACCCGCGCACGGACAGGAAGTCACCGAGCGTCGTGCGGTGCTCGTCGCAGGCCAGCCAGGTCTTGCGCCGATCCGGGGTGTGCAGCGTCGGGTTGTTCCACAGCAGCCCCCAGGCCGCCGTCCGTCGGCAGCCCTTGGCGCTGCAGACGAGCTCGGGCCGGGGCGTGCTCAGCTGCTCCACAACACCTAGTGTGCGGGTCAGGGCGCGATGCGTTGCGCGCGGTCACCCTCGAGCGCTTGAGGCGCGGGGGCGTAGGTCTCGGGTGCGGGCGGGGCCGGCGAACGCCCGCCGTTGGCGATGACGACGGCGACGTAGGGCAAGAAGACGGCAAAGCCGACGAACACCCAGCGCAGCCACCCGTCGAAGACCACAGCGAGCACGAAGCAGACCGTGCGCAGCGACATGGAGAACAGGTATCGCTTCATCCGCAGACCGAGGTCGTCGTGCAGGGACGACCTGGTGGCGCTGATCGAGTAGACCTCGGGTTCGTGCGGCTTGGCTGGCACCCTTCAACGGTAAGCCCGGGTGACCTGGCGATGAGCCGCCTGGCGCGATCGCCGTCAGGAGGCCTGGCTCACGCTCGAGCAGTTGAAACCACGCACCCGCAGCGGTGGCATCGCGGTGCGGGAGAAGTAGTCGCCCATCTCGCGCCCCAGCGCCGGGACGCTCGCCCCGGCAGCCTCGACCCGGCCCAGCAGGTCGACGGGGCTCTCGTTGAACCGAAAGTTCGTGACCGCACCGGTCACCTCACCGCCCTCGACGAGGTAGACGCCGTCGCGGGTCAGGCCGGTGAGCAGCAGGGTGCGCGGGTCGACCTCGCGGACGTACCAGACGCAGGTCAGCAACAGCCCCCGGTCCAGGTCGCCGACCAGGTCGAGCGTGCTGCCGGCCGCGCCGACGCAGGTCAGCTCGAGGTTGTCGACGAACGGGTGGAACGGCAGGCCCGCCAGACCCGCTGAGTGCCGGGTCCCCGGCAGCGCGCGGAGCGTCCCCGAGTCGATCCAGGTGCTCGCACCGATGGGCAGTCCGTTGTCGAACACCGAACCGAGCAGGCCGCTGGAGGTCGTGAGCACCGTGGCGGCACAGGTCAGCTCAGGGTGTCCAGGGTCACTGCGCAGGGTCAGCGGCACCTCGCTCAGCCGGTCGCCGACCCGGGTGCCGCCACCGCAGTGACCGAACACCGATCGGCCCTCGTGCGCGGTACGGGCGTCGGCGGACTCGTAGGCGTAGACCATCAGGTCGGCGACCGCGCTCGGCGGCAGCACCGTGTCGTAGCGGCCCGCACCGAGCTCGACCCGGCGCGCCTGCCAGCCCAGCCGCTCGGTGACCTCGGCCGCCAGTGCCGCCACGTCGACGGCGTCCAGCGACCGCGCGCCGGCGCCCGCCCAGGCCGACCGGGTGCGGCCGGCGCTCTTGGCGTTCAGCTGCACCAGCGCCGTGGGCTGTAC
>JACMOY010000430.1 GCA_014377795.1 Actinomycetota bacterium
ACGGTGGCAAGTAGTGAAGCAAGTGCCGTTCTGCGTGCGGGGACGGTGGCAAGTAGTGAGGCAAGTGCGGGGTTTGTGGGGGTGGTCAGAAGCGGCGGAGGAGCAGCTGCTCGGCGATCTGGACGGCGTTCAGCGCGGCGCCCTTGCGCAGGTTGTCGCCCACGTCGAACAGCGAGAGCCCGCGGCCGTCGGGCACGGTGGGGTCGGCGCGGATCCGACCGACGTACGACGGGTCGCGGCCGGCCGCGGCCAGCGGGTTCGGGACGTCGGCCAGCTCGACACCCTCGGCGTCGGCCAGCACCGCCGTGGCCTCGGCCGGCGACAGCGGCCGCTCGAACTCGGCGTGGACCGCGAGGCTGTGGCCGCTGAACACCGGAACCCGCACGCAGGTACCGGCCACCAGCAGGTCGGGGATGTGCAGGATCTTGCGGCTCTCGGTGCGCAGCTTCTGCTCCTCGTCGGTCTCGCCGCTGCCGTCGTCGACGAGCGAGCCCGCGAGCGGCACCACGTTGAAGGCGATCGGCTCGGCGTAGACCTTGGGCGCGGGCAGGTCGACGGCTCGGCCGTCCAGCGCCAGCCCAGCAGCGCCGTCCGCCACCGCCCGCACCTGGCCGTCGAGCTCGTCGACGCCCTTGCCGCCCGACCCCGACACCGCCTGGTACGTCGAGACGTAGATCCGCACCAGGCCGGCCACGGCGTGCAGCGGCGCGAGCACCGGCATCGCGGCCATCGTGGTGCAGTTCGGGTTCGCGACGATACCGAGCGGGGTGTCGTCCAGGTCGGCGGCGTTGACCTCGCTGACCACCAGCGGCACCTGCGGGTGCATCCGCCACGCCGAGGAGTTGTCGACGACGATCGCACCGGCGGCCGCCACCCGGGGGGCGAGGTCGAGCGAGGCGCCCTTGCCGTTGCTGAACAGCGCGATGTCGATCCCGGACAGGTCCGCGGTGGCCGAGTCCTCGACCACGACCTCGCCGTCCAGCCACGGCAGCGGCGTGCCGGCCGAGCGCGCCGAGGCCAGGAAGCGGACGTCGTCCAGGGGGAATGCCCGCTGCGCCAGCAGGGTGCGCATGACGCCACCCACCTGGCCGGTCGCTCCGAACACACCGATCCGCATGGGTCCCAGGGTAGCCAGCCGGCATCGAGCATGCTGGGCCCATGACCAGCCGCGAGTCCTTCACGTTCACCCCCGACCAGGGCGTGCCGCCGGGGGTGGCACCGTTCTCGCACGTCACGAAGTTCGGCGAGCTGCTGTTCGTCACGGGGCAGATGCCCACGTCGCCGGTGGACGGCGCCCTGGTGGCCGGCGGGGTGCTGACCCAGGCCGAGCAGGTGCGCCAGAACCTGCTGTCGTGCCTGCGCCCGTTCGGCGCCACCCTGGACGACGCGCTGATGGTGCGCGTCTACCTCACCGAGTTCGACCGCGACTTCGCCGCGTTCAACGAGGTCTACCGCACCTGGTTCACCGCGGCCCTACCCAGCCGCACCTGCGTGGGCACCAACGGGCTGGCCGCGGGCGCCGACATCGAGATCGACCTGGTCGTCGGGGTGCCGACGAGCTAGAAACCCAGGCGCTGCAGCTGCTTGGGGTCGCGCTGCCAGTCCTTGGCGACCTTGACGTGCAGGTCGAGGTAGACCTTCTGGCCGAGCAGCGCCTCGATCCCGCGCCGGGCGTTGGTGCCGACCTCCTTCAACCGCGCGCCCCCGCGGCCGATGACGATCGCCTTCTGGCTCGGCCGCTCGACGAACAGGTTGACCCGGATCTCGAGCAGCGGATCGTGCTCGGGGCGGTCCTCGCGCGCGGTCATCTCGTCGACGACGACCGCCAGGCTGTGCGGCAGCTCGTCCCGCACGCCCTCGAGCGCCGCCTCGCGGATCAGCTCGGCGATCATCACGGCCTCGGGCTCGTCGGTGAGCTCGCCGCCGGGGTACAGCGGCGGGCCCGGCGGCAGGTGGCTGACGAGCAGGTCGGCGACGACGTCCACCTGCTCGCCCTTGACGGCGGACGTCGGGACGATGTCGTCCCAGTCGCCCAGCGCGTCGACGTCCAGCAGGTGCCGGGTGAGGCGCTCGCGGTCGACGCGGTCGGACTTGGTGGCGATCGCGACCACCGGGGTGCCGCGACCGCCGCGCCGCACCTGGGCTAGCTCTTGGGCGATGAACCGGTCGCCGGGGCCGACCTTCTCGTCCGAGGGCAGGCAGAACCCGATGACGTCGACCTCGGTGAGCGTGTCGCGCACCACCGTGTTGAGCCGCTGGCCGAGCAGGGTGCGGGGGCGGTGCAGCCCGGGGGTGTCGACCAGCACCAGCTGGGCGTCGGGCCGGTTGACGATGCCGCGGATCGCGTGCCGCGTCGTCTGCGGCTTGCTCGAGGTGATCGCCACCTTCTCGCCGACCAGCGCGTTGGTCAGGGTCGACTTGCCGACGTTCGGCCGCCCGACGATGCACGCGAACCCCGATCGGTGCGTGGTGGTGGTCGGGGGCTGCTGGCTCATGCCTGCATCGTCCCACCCAGCACCCGGCCTGGCGGCGCGCCAGCGCGTCCTGCAGACTTCGAGCACCGACAGGTGCGCTGCAATGAAGGAGCCACGATGCCCAACCTGAGCCTGAACCTCACCCGTTCGGCTGCTGCCCACCCCGACCAGGTCGCGATCCGGGCTGACGAGTACGAGCTCACCTACGCCGGGCTGGACGACGCCACGGCGCGCGTCGCCACCGCGCTGCGCGAGAAGGGGCTCGAGGTCGGTGACCGGGTCGCGGTCATGCTGCCCAACATCGCGGCCTTCGCCATCCTGTACTTCGCGATCCTGCGGGCTGGGGGCGTCGCGGTGCCGATGAACCCGCTGCTGAAGGCGCGCGAGGTCGAGTTCTACCTCACCGACTCCGGCGCCCGGCTGATCTTCGTCGCGTCTGCATGGGTCGACGAGGCCACCAGGGGCGCCGAGCCCGCCGGCGCGGAGGTGGTCGTGGTCTCCAGCCACGCCGACGAGCTGGTC
>JACMOY010000431.1 GCA_014377795.1 Actinomycetota bacterium
CGACTCAAGGCCGCCCGCGACCGGGTTGCCCGCGCGGCAGCGGCGGCACGCGCTCGCCAGGCGGTCCAGCGCAGGCGGGCCGCGGCGTCACGCGCCGCCCGGTCCGGCCGCTCGTCCGGCCGCTCGTCGGGCGGTTCGTCGTCGGACGGGTCGGGATCGAGCTCGGGGGGTTTCACCAGCTCGGGGTACCTCACCGAGCCCGTGGACAACGCGTACGTGACGTCCGAGTTCGGGATGCGCTTCCACCCGATCCTGCACTACTGGCGGCTGCACGCCGGGATCGACTTCGGGGTCGGGTGCGGCACGCCCGTGCACGCGGCGGCCGAGGGTCAGGTCGTCAGCGCCGGCTGGGGCGGCGGGTACGGCAACCGGATCGTCGTCGACCACGGACTGGTGGGCGATGTCGGCCTGGCCACGACGTACAACCACCTGACGAGCATCGTCGTGCACAGCGGGTCGGTCAGCCGCGGTCAGCTGATCGGCTACTCCGGGACGACGGGCAGCTCGACCGGCTGCCACCTGCACTTCGAGACCTACGACAACGGGCTGCCGGTCAATCCGCGCAAGTGGCTCTGACCGAACGAGTACCCTGCGTGACGTGGTCAAGGAGAAGGGGCGCAAGCTCGTCGCGAGCAACCGCAAGGCTCGCCACGACTACCTGGTCGAGGACGTCCTCGAGGCTGGGCTGGTCCTGGTCGGCACCGAGGTGAAGTCGCTGCGGGCAGGTCGGGCCTCGCTGGTCGACGGGTACGCGACGGTCGAGGACGGCGAGGTGTGGCTGGCCGGCGTCCACATCCCCGAGTACACCGCGGGCACATGGACCAACCACGAACCGCGGCGGCGGCGCAAGCTGCTGCTGCACCACCACGAGATCGTCCGGCTGGCCGAGGCCACCCGCGAGCAGGGCCACACGATCGTGCCGCTGGCGCTGTACTTCCTGGACGGCAAGGCCAAGGTCGAGATCGCCGTGGCGCGCGGCAAGAAGAACTACGACAAGCGTCAGGCGCTGCGTGAGCGTCAGGACAACCGTGACGCGGCGCGGGCGATCGCCCACCGGGAGGTCTAGTGCGGCTGCGGGGGGACGCACGCCGATGGTGGGCGGCGGGGGTGCTGCTCGCGGCCGGCGCAGTCCTGTCGGGGGTGGCCGCCACCCCGGCGGTCGCCGACGCGGGCGAGTCGATCACGTCGTACCAGGCGCAGGTCGACGTCCAGGCGGACGGTTCGATCCACGTACGCGAGACCATCCAGTACGTGTTCGCCGGCTCCAGCCACCACGGCATCTACCGCGACCTGCGCACCCGGTTCACCTACGACCCCAACCGCAGCGGCAGCGACCGGGTGCGCCGCTACCCGGTGCAGGACGTGCAGGTCAGCAGCCCGACCGGGGCCCCGGCCGACACGCAGGTGCAGGACACCGGCGACATCACCCACATCCAGATCGGCAGCGCCGACCAGACGGTGCAGGGCACCCAGACGTACGTGCTGGACTACGCCGTGCTGGGGACGTTCAACCGGATCACCACCGAGTCGACGTCCGGCGACACGACGATCCCCCCTCACGACGAGCTGTACTGGAACATCACCGGTGACGAGTGGGCCGTGCCGATCGCGCAGGCCCGGGTGACGGTGACGGCGTCGCGGGCGGCGACACAGGCGCTGTGCTACCGCGGCGTGCGCGGCAGCACCGACACGTGCGACGCCACCGCCGGGCGCGAGTCGACGTTCGCGGCCCAGGGGCTGCAGCCGGGTCAGGGCATGTCGGTGCTGCTCGCCTACCCGACCGGCACCGTCAGCGACGCCGCCCCGATCATCGAGGACCGGCCCGCGACCGGGCTGGCCCAGATCACCCAGGTGTCGCCGTACGCGGTGGGCGGGGGCGGGGCGCTGGCCCTGCTGATCGCCGGTGGCATGGGCCTGCTCGTACGCCGTCGCGGGCGCGACTCGCAGTACGTCGGGCTCACGCCCGGCCTGCTGCCCGCCTCGAACGACTCCGGGGCGCAGACCCTGGTGGGTCGCCGGCCCGAGGTCGCCGTGCGGTTCACCCCACCGGACGACCTGCGCCCCGGCGAGGTCGGCACCCTGATCGACGAGCAGGCCAACACCGTCGACGTGACGGCCACGATCATCGACCTGGCGGTGCGGGGTTACCTGCGGATCGAGGAGATCGAGGGCGAGAAGGACTGGTGGCTGCGGGTGGTGTCGCCGGCGCCAGCGGCCGAGCTGCTGCCCTACGAGCTGGCGCTGATGCAGGCGATCTTCCGCGGCCGCGACGAGGTGCGGATGGGCGACCTGAAGAACACCTTCGCCTCCGACCTCAAGGCCACCCAGAGCCGGCTGTACGACGACGTCACCGCGCGCGGGTGGTTCAGGGGCAACCCGCAGTCGGTGCGCAACGGGTTCAGGGTGCTCGGCGGTGGGCTGTGCGTGCTGGCGTTCGCCGTCCTGTTCTTCGGTGGTCTGGCCAGCATCAACGTCTCGGTGCTGGCGGCCGGTGTCTTCGTGGGTGGTCTGGTCGTCCTGCTGCTCGCCGGGCGGATGCCGGCCCGCACCGCGTCCGGTTCGGCGATC
>JACMOY010000432.1 GCA_014377795.1 Actinomycetota bacterium
GCGTGAAGCTGGCGCACAGCCCCGACGAGGCCGCCGAGAAGGCCGGCGAGATCCTCGGCATGGACATCAAGGGCCTGACCGTGCACCGGGTGATGGTCGCGCAGGGTGCCTCGGTCTCGCAGCAGTACTACTTCTCAGTGCGGCTCGACCGCTCGAACCGCTCCTACCTCGCCATGGCGAGCAAGGAGGGCGGGATGGAGATCGAGCAGCTCGCCGTCGAGCGGCCGGACGCCCTCGCGAAGGTCGCCGTCGACCCCCTGGTGGGCATCGACGAGGCCAAGGCCCGCGAGATCGTCGACGCGGCCGGTTTCGATGACGATGTCAAGGACGAGATCGCGCGGGTCATCCAGCAGCTGTGGGTCGTCTACCGCGACGAGGACGCCACGCTGGTCGAGGTCAACCCGCTGGTCAAGACGACCGACGGCGCGATCGTCGCGCTGGACGGCAAGGTGAGCCTGGACGAGAACGCGGCGTTCCGGCACCCGGGCCACGCGGACCTGGAGGACAAGGAGGCCGCCGACCCGCTCGAGGCCGCGGCCAAGGCCAAGGGCCTCAACTACGTCAAGCTCGATGGCGAGGTGGGCATCATCGGCAACGGCGCCGGGCTGGTCATGAGCACCCTGGACGTCGTCGCCTACGCCGGCGAGGAGTTCGGCGGCGTCAAGCCCGCGAACTTCCTCGACATCGGCGGTGGCGCCTCGGCCCAGGTGATGGCCGACGGGCTGCACATCATCCTGGGCGACCCGCAGGTCAAGAGCGTGTTCGTCAACGTCTTCGGTGGGATCACCGCCTGCGACGCCGTCGCCGACGGCATCGTCAGCGCGCTGCAGATCCTCGGCGCCGAGGCGACCAAGCCGCTCGTCGTCCGCCTCGACGGCAACAACGTCGACGAGGGACGCCGGATCCTGGCCGAGGCCGCGCACCCGCTGGTCACGGTCGTCGACACCATGGACGGCGCCGCCCGGGCCGCCGCCGAGCTCGCCTCGAAGGCAGGGAACTGACATGGCCATCTTCGTGACCCGCGACTCCAAGGTCATCGTCCAGGGCATGACCGGCTCGGAGGGGCGCAAGCACACCCAGCGGATGCTGGCGTCCGGCACCCAGGTCGTCGGCGGGGTCACCCCCGGCAAGGGCGGCCAGAGTGTCGAGTTCGACGGCCCGTCGGGCGCCACCGTGCAGGTGCCGGTGTTCGGCTCGGTCGGCGAGGCGGTCGAGGCGACCGGCGCCGACGTCACCGTGATCTTCGTACCGGCAAAGTTCACCCGCCCCGCCGTCATCGAGGCCGTCGACGCGGGCATCCCGCTCGCCGTCTGCATCACCGAGGGCGTCCCGGTCAAGGACACGGCCGAGTTCTTCACCTACGCCCAGGCGTCCGGCACGACCCGCCTGATCGGGCCCAACTGCCCCGGTCTGATCAGCCCCGGTCAGGCCAACGCCGGCATCATCCCGGCCGACATCAGTGGCCCGGGCCGGGTCGGCCTGGTCAGCAAGTCCGGCACCTTGACCTACCAGATGATGTACGAGCTGCGGGACTTCGGGTTCAGCACCGCGATCGGTATCGGCGGCGACCCGATCATCGGCACGACCCACATCGACGCGCTCGAGGCGTTCGAGAACGACCCGGACACCGACGCCATCGTGTTGATCGGCGAGATCGGTGGGGACGCCGAGGAGCGGGCCGCGGCCTACATCAAGGACCACGTGACCTAGCCGGTCGTCGGCTACGTCGCCGGGTTCACCGCCCCCGAGGGCAAGACGATGGGCCATGCCGGCGCGATCGTCTCGGGGCC
>JACMOY010000433.1 GCA_014377795.1 Actinomycetota bacterium
CCCGGCCGCGCGCGACTGCGCCTGCTCGTTCTCGTGGTGCGGGAACCGCAGGTCGACGCCGCCGCCGTGGATGTCGAAGGTGTCGCCGAGGTACTTGCGGGCCATCGCCGAGCACTCCAGGTGCCAGCCGGGGCGACCCCGGCCGTACGCCGTCGCCCAGCTCGCGCTGGACGGCTCGGCGGCCTTGGCGCCCTTCCACAGCGCGAAGTCGCGGGGGTCGCGCTTGCCGCGCGGGTCGGCGTCCGCGGCGGGTGCCATGTCGTCCAGGCGCTGGTGGGTCAGCTCGCCGTACGAGGGCCACGAGCGGACGTCGAAGTAGACGTCGCCGCTGCCGTCGTCGGCGGCGTACGCGTGCCCCTTCTCGACCAGCGTGTCGATCAGCTCGACCATCTCGGGCACGTGCCCGGTGGCCCGCGGCTCGTACGTCGGGGCCAGCACGCCGAGGGCGTCCAACGCGGACGACGTGGCCCGCTCGTGCGCGAAAGCCCAAGCCCACCAGGGGGTCTGGGCTTCGGCCGACTTGGCCAGGATCTTGTCGTCGATGTCCGTGACGTTGCGCACCAGCGTGACGTCGTAGCCGTGCCCGGCCACCAACCATCGGCGCAGCACGTCGAACGCGACGGCGAACCGGACGTGCCCGATGTGGGGGCGGCCCTGCACCGTCAGCCCGCAGATGTAGATGCCGACGCGTCCGGGCTCGAGCGGCGTGAAGTCACGCAGCTCGCGGTCGGCGGTGTCGAACAGGCGCAGGGTCACACCCCCAAGGCTACCGGCGCGAGTGAGGCGGCGACCGCGCGCACGTGGCGGGCCAACTACCGTGGGCCCGCCCCGTCCACCCCGTGAGAGGACCTTCGATGCCCCAGACCGTCCGTGGAGTCATCGCCCGCAGCAAGGGGGCGCCGGTCGAGATCGTCGACGTCATCGTGCCCGACCCCGGACCGGGCGAGGTCGTCGTGGCGATCCAGGCGTGCGGCGTCTGCCACACCGACCTGCACTACCGCGAGGGCGGCATCAACGACGACTTCCCGTTCCTGCTCGGGCACGAGGCGGCCGGTCTGGTCGAGTCCGTCGGTGAGGGCGTCACCGACGTCGCCCCCGGGGACTTCGTGGTGCTCAACTGGCGGGCCGTGTGCGGGCAGTGCCGGGCGTGCGCCAGGGGCAAGCCCTGGTACTGCTTCAACACCCACAACGCCAAGCAGAAGATGACCCTCACCGACGGCACCGAGCTCAGCCCGGCGCTGGGCATCGGCGCGTTCGCCGACAAGACCCTCGTCCACGCCGGCCAGTGCACCAAGGTCGACCCGGCCGCCCCCGCCGCGGCGGCGGGCCTGCTCGGCTGCGGCGTGATGGCGGGCTTCGGCGCGGCGGTCAACACCGGCGGCGTCGGCCGCGGTGACAGCGTCGCGGTGATCGGCTGCGGCGGTGTCGGGAACGCTGCGATCGCCGGCGCCAAGGTGGCCGGCGCGACGACGATCGTCGCCGTCGACGTCGACGACCGAAAGCTGGAGTGGGCCAGGGGTTTCGGGGCCACCCACACCGTCAACAGCCGTGAGGTCGACGCCGTCGAGGGAGTCCGCGCGGTGACCGGCGGCAACGGCGCTTGCGGCCGCATCCTCCCCCCCGGACGGCCCGAGACCTATCAGCAGGCCTTCTACATGCCCGACCTGGCCGGCACCGACGTCCTCGTGGGGGTGCCGCCGCCGGACATGACGGTCGAGCTGCCGCTGATCGAGATCTTCGGCCGCGGCGGGGCGCTGAAGTCCAGCTGGTACGGCGACTGCCTGCCCAGCCGTGACTTCCCGATGCTGATCGACCTGTCCCGCCAGGGCCGGTTCGACCTGGACGCCTTCGTCAGCGAGACGATCTCGCTGGACGACGTCGAGGCCGCGTTCGAGAAGATGCACCGCGGTGAGGTGCTGCGATCGGTGGTCGAGCTGTGAGCGCCCGCATCGAGCGGGTCGTCACCAGCGGCACC
>JACMOY010000434.1 GCA_014377795.1 Actinomycetota bacterium
CCGTGCCCGGGCCCAGTGCCGTCCTGACCGCGCTCGCCGTGTCGGGCCTGCCGGTCGACCGCTTCTGCTTCGAGGGTTTCCTGCCCCGCAAGCCCGGTGAGCGGGCGCGCGCGCTGGGCTCGCTGGCCGACGAGCGCCGCACCCTGGTGTTCTTCGAGGCGCCGCACCGGCTCGAGGTCATGCTCGTCGCCCTCGCCGCGGCATTCGGCGCCGACCGCCCGGGCGCGGTCTGCCGCGAGCTGACCAAGACCTACGAGCAGGTGGTGCGCGGGCCGCTCGCCGACCTCGTGGCCTGGGCGCAGTCGGGCGAGGTGCGCGGCGAGGTCACGGTCGTCGTCCAGGGGGCGCCCGAGCGGGAGCCGGCGCAGCCCGCCGACCTGGTGCGCGCCGTCCAGCAGCTGGTCGAGGCCGGGTCCCGGCTCAAGGACGCCGTGTCGGTGGTCGCCGGGCAGCACGGTGCGAGCAAGCGCGAGCTGTACGCCGCCGCGCTCGCCGCCCGCGCAGGCGCGCCAGCCTCGGGCGAGGCGGCGGGGTCGGCGGCTACCCTTCGGTGATGGAGTTCCGTCGCATACCCGGCCTGCCGCCGTACGTCTTCACGATCATCGACGGGCTCAAGGTCGAGGCCCGCCGCGCCGGGCGCGACGTCATAGACCTCGGGTTCGGCAACCCCGACATCCCCTCGCCCACCATCGCCGTCGAGAAGCTGGCCGAGGCCGCGCACAACACCCGCAACCACCGGTACTCGTCCTCGCGCGGGATCCCCAAGCTGCGGTCGGCGGTGGCCGGCCTCTATCAGCGCCGGTTCGGTGTCACGCTCGACCCCGAGACCGAGATCATCAGCACGATCGGCGCCAAAGAGGGCTTCAGTCACCTGATGTGGGTGCTGCTGCAGCCCGGCGACTCGGCGATCGTGCCCTCGCCGTCCTACCCGATCCACATCTGGGGCCCGTACTTCGCCGGGGCCGACGCGCGCCAGGTGGGCATCGGGCCGGGCCAGGACTTCGTCCAGAACGTCATGGAGGCGTGGGAGTACGGCTGGCCCAAGCCCCGCGTCGTCGTCCTGTCGTTCCCGCACAACCCGACCGGGGCCACCGTCGAGCTCGCCGACCTGCAGCGCCTGGTCGACTGGGCCCGCGAGCGCGACGTCGTCCTGGTGCACGACTTCGCCTACGCCGAGACGGCGTTCGACGGGTGGCTGCCGCCCTCGATCCTGCAGTGCGAGGGTGCCAAGGAGGTCGCCGTCGAGCTGTACTCGATGACCAAGTCGTTCTCGATGGCCGGCTGGCGGGTCGCGTTCCTCGTCGGCAACCGCGAGGTCGTGGGCGCGCTCGGCAAGCTCAAGAGCTACCTCGACTACGGCACGTTCCAGCCGATCCAGATCGCCGCGACGGTCACCCTGGACGACGCCCCCGACTACCCGCTCGAGGTCAACAAGGTCTACCAGGCCCGCCGCGACGCCCTGTGTGACGGGCTGGACCGTGCGGGCTGGTCGATCCCGCGCCCCCGCGGCACGATGTTCGCGTGGGCCCCGATCCCCGAGCCCTACCGCGAGCTCGGGTCGATCGACTTCGCCAAGCTGATCATCCGCGACTGCGACGTCGCGGTCTCGCCCGGCGTCGGGTTCGGCGCCCAGGGCGACGGGTACGTGCGGTTCGCGCTGATCGAGAACGAGCAGCGGATCGCCCAGGCCGCCCGCCAGCTCAAGCGCGGCCTCACCAAGCTCGGCTGAGCGCACCTTCGGGCATCTCACGATCCGTTTAGTCAACCCATGTCTTTCATCCCGCTTTGGCGTGCG
>JACMOY010000435.1 GCA_014377795.1 Actinomycetota bacterium
CGGCCGGGCTCCTGACCCCAGACGGCCTGGGTCTGGAAGAACGCCGTGGGGACGCCGGTCGCCAGGCCCACGATGGCCGGCCACAGCAGCGTCGAGACCCCGGTGGCGGCGCCCAACGCGACCAGCCCGCGCCACTCCCGACGGGTCGGGGGGTGGGCGGAACGCCAGCGGGCGACGGCGTGCCAGGCGATCACCACCAGCAGCGGCGCGGCCACGGCCCGGGTCAGCCCGAGCAGCAGCACGACCGGGACGGCGGCCAGGTAGCGCCGCCGGACGAGCAGCAGCAGTGCCGCGGCCAGCAGCAGCGCCGCCAGCGCCTCGGTGTACGCCACCTGCAGCACCGCCGCCGGGGGCAGCAGGCACCAGGTGCCGACGGCCAGCACCCCCAGCCGGCTGCGGGCCCGCCCGACGTGCGCACCCGGAGCGCGCGCGACGAACAGGTGCCACAGCACGACCGCCGCCGCCGCACCCAGGCCCAGGTTCAGCACCGACGCCGCGACCGAGAACGGCAGGCCCGTCGTCATCACGGCCTTGACCAGCCCGGGGAACAGCGGGAAGAAGGCCCAGCTGTTGTAGTCGACCTGCCCCAGGTCGGTCATCGGCAGCCCGTGCGGGTACCCGCGCTGGACGATCTGGCGGTACCACTGCCCGTCCCAGATGACGGTCATGTCCAGGTAGTTCGGGTGCAGGTCACCGACCCCGGCCGGGTTCTGCACCAGCCGCGCCGCCGCCTCGATGATGACCGCCGCGACCAACCGGGAGACGACGTAGGCCCCCAGCGCCTGCTGCCAGGGTGCCCAGCCGAGCACGCGGGCCCACCACCGAGCCAGCGCCCGGTGCAGGCTGTCGGACTGGCCGGCAGCGGCCGCGGACGACGGGGGCGCCGGGGGCTCGGCCGGGGGCGCCGGGTGCACGGCGAGGTCGGCCACCACCCCATGGTGACACCCGCGGCGGGCGGCCCACCCGATCAGGTCAGGACAGTGCGGCCGACCCGGTCAGGTCAGGACAGTGCGGCCACGGCGAGCCGCTCGCGCAGGAACGCGACGACGGTCTCGTACGCCGCGACCGTGGGGTGGCCGGGCTCGTCGACGTAGTCACTCGACAGCACCGAGTGCGCCCGCTTGGCGATGCCGTGGCTGTTGCCCGGGCTCGAGTCGATCTCGACGACCCGCCAGCCGGCCCCGAGCGTCTCGGCCATGGCGGCGAACCGCTCGGCGGGCACCGCGCCGTCCGCGGTGAACCGCAGCCCGAGCGCGCACAGCCCCTCGTCGCGGGCCCGCCGGGCGAGCACCGCGCGGTCGTCGTCCGACATGCCGACGTCGGCCCGGCGGGCGCGTCCGATCGGGAACGGCAGCGAGGGCTGGCTGGCGACCGGGGCCAGCACCGCCGGCTCGACGGCCGCGGCCAGGGCGAACCCGCCCGAGAAGCACATGCCGATGACCCCGACGCCGGGCCCGCCGACCTCGTCGTGCAGCGAGCGCGCCAACGCCCGCACGTACTCGGCGACCGGCCGCGAGGTGCCGACGGCGAACGCCTTGAACTCGGCCGACACGCACACCTTCGGCACCGCAGCCGCGAGGTAGGCGCCCGACGTCGCCCGACCCGGCGTCCCGACCAGCGAGGGCACGGCCACCGTGAACCCCGAGGCCACCAGCCGCTCGGCCAGCGCCATCACCTCGGGCGTCATGCCCGGCAGCTCGGGCAGCAGCACGACGCCGGGGCCAGAACCCTTGCGGTACACCGGGTGCGTGATGCCAGCGGCGGTGAACGGCTCGGACTGCCAACCTGCGAGGACGTCGGTCACCCGGCCAGCGTGGCACAGCCGCACCCCCGCCAGGTCAGGACGCAGGACGGCCTTGATCCCGCTGGGCGCCAGGGCCGCGCCGAACCCGTCGAGCCCGTGGACGTCGGTGACGATCCCCTCGGTGCGCACCCGACCGGTGCGCAGCGCGAGCAGCGCGCGGTCGAAGCAGTGCGTCTGGGCGAACGACCCCTTCACCGTCAGCTCGCGCGAGAACAGCTCGTAGGGCGAGAACGCCACCGTGTCGCTCTCGTCGGCCATCCCGTAGACCAGCACCGTCCCGCCCGTGCGGGTCAGCGCGGTGCAGCGGGCCAGCACCTGCGCCGAACCGGTGGCCTCGACCACGACGTCGAAGCCGGACGGCGCCAGCCGGGCCAGTGCGGCGAACCCGGGGTCGGGGTCGGTGCGGCTCAGCAGCACCGTCTCGTCCACGCCGAACGCGCGGGCCAGCTCGAGCTTGTGCGGTGACGGCGCGGCGACCGTGATCCGGGCCGCGCCGCCGTGCAGCAGCAGCTGGCTGAGCAGCAGCCCGGTCGGGCCGGCACCCAGCACCAGCACGTCGCTGCCGGGCCGCAGCGCGAGGACGTCGGCGCCGTGCATCGCGCACGCCAGCGGCTCGGTCATCACCGCGACCATCGGGTCGAGCCCGTCCAGGGCGAAGCACTTGTCGGCGCCGACGGCGACCAGCTCGGCGAACCCGCCCGGCCCCGTGACGCCGAGGCTGTCGAAGTTGCGGCAGTACAGCGGCTGGTCGCGGCGGCAGTACTCGCAGTGGCCGCACAGTCTCGTGTTGTCAGCCGCGACGACGTCCCCCACCGCGATCGGGCTCGGCACGTCCGGGCCCAGCTCGACCACCTCGCCGACGATCTCGTGACCGGGCACCAGCGGGAACCGGGCCATGAACCCGCCGGCCAGCAGGTGCCGGTCGGTGCCGCAGACGCCCGCCAGCACCGGGCGCAGCAGCACCTGCCCGGGGCCGGGGCGTGGGTCGGGGATGTCCTGGACCGCCCACTGGTGGGCCTGCTCGATGACGACGGCGCGCATGTGCGCAACCTAGCCCGCCACACCGACATGCGGAGGCCGGTCGGCCTGGCCGCGCCCGTGCTGGCGACCGCGGACCGGGCGGGATCCCGCATGTCGGTGTGGCGGCGGGTCAGCCGGCCAGGGCGCGCTCGACCCGCGCGAGCAGCACCGGCGCGAGCTCGCGCGAGAACGCCGCGGTCACGTGCACGCCATCCACCCGGACGACCCTCCCGTGCTGGACGGCGTCGCACCGGCCGCCCGGGCACAGCAGGTGGGTGATGCTGACCGTCGCGGCGAGCCCCGGCCGGGCGGCGGCCACCGCCGCGAGCAGGTCGTCGAACCCGGCGACGTACCGGCCGCTGAACGGCAGGGTCGCCGCACCCGCCGGCCGCCCCGCCGCGACGACCGGCCCGAGCGAGCGGCCCGGCGGCGCGACGTCGACGAACACCACCCGCGCGCCCGCGGCGCCCACCTCGTCGACCAGGCCCAGGTACGCCGTCCGCAGCGCCCGGTCGTGGTCGGGCGTGCCGGGCGCGAGCCGGCGCCCGCCGACCAGCAGCACCTGGTGGTGGGCCCAGAACTCGCTGACGACCACGACCGCCGGCCGGTAGCGCGCGAGCGCCGCCGTGGTCGCCGGCCGCGCCTGCGCCGAGCACACCCGCGCCGGGCCGTCCGGGGCGCTCATGCCGTTCGGGACGACGAGCAGCCCGGTCGCCGAGCACCGCTGCCACGCGGCCTGCGCCAGGCGGGTGCCGTCCCGGCCGGCCTGGGCGGCCAGGCCCGGCACGAGGGCGCGCGCCGTCGAGTCGCCGAGCACCATCGTCACCGCGCCGCCGCTGCCTCCCTGGACGCACGCGACCAGCCGGGTCGCGCTCTCACCCGGGCAGGGTGTGTCGGCCCGGTCGTCGAGCTGGCGCTGCAACCCGCTCGGCAGCCGGGTCGCGAGCAGCACCGCAACGACGACCACAGCGACCGACCCGAGCGCACCGACCGCGAGCCGCCGCCGCGACCCGCCCACCCACGGCACCCGGCGCTCGAGCACCGGCCGCTCGACCAGCACCCACGACAGCACCGACAGGCCCAGGGTCAGCCCGACCCGCAGCGCCTGGGTCAGCCACCACGCGGGCGACGGCCCGGACGGCAGGGGGGTGAGCACGAGCACCGGCCAGTGCCAGAGGTAGACGCCGTACGAGATCCGGCCCAGCGCCGCGGCCGGGGCCCATGACAGGGCCCGCGCGAGCCCACCGTCCGGGCGCAGCTCGACGTCCGCGACGACGACGGCGGTCAGCGCGGCGAACGCGAGCGCCCCGCCGCGGTAGTAGACCGGCGCGGCGTCGCTGGCCAGGACCAGCGCGAGCAGCAGCGCCGCGAACGCCGCGGGGCCGGCGTACCGGGGGATGCGTCGGGCGCGCGCCAGCAGCAGGGCGAGCAGTGCCCCGACCAGCAGCTGCTGCACCGGGCCGTCGGTGCCGTAGTAGGCCCGCGACAGCGACGCGGCGCCGTACGCCCAGGCCATCGCCGTGGCCGAGGCCACCACCAGCA
>JACMOY010000436.1 GCA_014377795.1 Actinomycetota bacterium
GACACCAGGCACGTCCCGCGCAGGAACGCCTTCGTCGAACCCGCCCCCACCACCTGCGCGGCGCCGCGGGCGTGGACCTCACCCACCCGGCGCAACCACTCCCCCTCGGCCTGGTCCACCAACCGGCGCATCGCCACCACGTCGGTGAGCAGGGACCCGGAGTCCACCCCCTGCAGATCCTCGGACTGCAGCGAAGTGACCGCGTCGCGCACGGCGACGAGCGTGTCGCTCAGCTGCCCACCCGGCTGGTCCATGTCTCACACGCTAGCGGCGACCACCGACAGTCCCGGGCCCTCAGACCCGTTCTGGCACAACGACTTTCGAGAACTTTAGGCAACCAATCACTACTCTCAGCGAGGTGCAGGCAGCCACGCGACGTGGCCCGCGAGCAGCACGTACCCGCAGAAGGCCACCACGTCGATGAAGGTGTGCGCTGCGATCAGCGGCACGATCCGCCCGCTGCGCTGGAAGTAGCGCGCGAACACCGCACCCATCAGCAGGTTGCCGAGCAGTCCCGCGACGCCCTGGTAGAGGTGGTAGCAGCCGCGGATCACCCCGCTGGTGGCGACCGTGCGACCCGGCGACCAACCGAGCTGCTCGCCGCGGCGCACCAGGTAGCCGACGAGCACGACCTCCTCGAGTGCGGCGTTGGCCGCGGCGGACAGCACCAGGACCGGGATGCGCCACCACACCGGCGGAAGGGTCGTCGGCACCACCGCGAGGCTGCCCCCGGCGGCGTACGAGACGAGGTACCCGGCCAGGCCGACAGCGCCCACCAGAGCCGCCACGCCCGCTCCCAGCGCGACGTCCCGCCGCCAGCGGTCGGTGCGCAGCCCGACGTCCGCCAGCCGCTCACCCCGCAGCGCCACCACGACGAGCACCACCCCCACGGGCAGCAGCAGCCGCATCACGCCGGCCAGCTGGAGCCCGAGGTCGAGCCACGGGTGGCCTGGGGCCGCGGAGCCGTTCAGGGTCGCCTGCTGCGCACCGAGCCGCCCCGGCGCGAGCGCGGCCGACGCGAACACCAGCACCGACCGCGCGGCGCTCAGCCCCACCGCGATGGCGACCACGACGAGGGTCTCGGCGCCGAGCAGGCGGCGCGTGCGGACGTCGGTCACCACCGTTGCAGCCTAAGGTCCGCCGACCGCGCCTTGTGGCAGGGGCGCGGTCACAGGGGGGTCGGCGGGACGCCGGCCACGACCTCGTTGTCGACCGCACCGAGGACGTCGGCCTCGAGCCGCACGCGGTCACCGACCTGCAGGCTGGGCCGGGCGTCCTGCCCGCGGTTGCCCCAGAGCTCGGCCAGGCACCCGTCGCCGCAGGTGCCCGACCCGAGCACGTCACCGGTCCGCAGCCACGTGCCTCGCGACGCGTACGCGATCATCTGCGCGAAGCTCCAGTGCATGTGCGACAACGAGTCCGAGCCGAGCAGCTCGTCGTTCACGTACGCACGCAGGCCTACGTCGACGCCGTCCAGCTCGTCCGGTGTCACCAGCGCCGGGCCGAGCGTGGTCGCGGTGTCCTTGCCCTTGGCCGGGCCCAGGCCGATCCGCATCTCGTGCCACTGCAGGTCGCGCGCCGACCAGTCGTTGAGCAGCGTGTACCCCGCCACGTGCGAGAGAGCGTCCGCGACCGTGATGTTCGTGCCCGGACGCCCGATGACGACGGCCACCTCGAGCTCGAGGTCGAGCCGCGCGCAACCAGGCGGCATCGGCACCGGATCGTGGGCGCCGACCAGGCCCGCGGGGTTGGAGAAGTAGAAGGTCGGGACCTCGTACCACGCGGGCGCGACCGTCGCCTCGGGGTCGCGGTTGCGCACGGCTCCGGCCACGTGCTGCTCGAAGGTCATGAAGTCGCGCACGGACGGCGGCGCCGGCACCGGCGGCAGCAACCGCACGTCAGCGGTGGCGAACACCTCGGACGGCGCATCCAGGGCGGCCGCCAGGGAGTCGGTGCCCAGCAGGTCGACCAACCGCCGCCCAGGCGCCAGCGCGTGGATGGTCCCGTCGGGTCGCTGCACGCCGACGCGGGTGCCGGCGTCGCGGTCGAGCACCCAGGCGGGATCGGTCGCGCCCGTCGTGGTGAACGTCACGAACCGCATGGGCCCACCTTCGTCGCCGTGGTGTCACCGTGTCGGTGACTCTAGGCTGTCAGTCCCGGCCGCGACCTCCCGACGACGTGAGAGCAGCAACCATGAAGAAGCTCGTGTACGACTTCAGCGAGGGTGACAAGGACCAGAAGGACCTGCTCGGTGGCAAGGGTGCCAACCTCGCTGAGATGACCCGGCTGGGCCTGCCCGTGCCGCCGGGGTTCATCATCACGACCGAGGCGTGCCGCCACTACCTCAAGTCCGGCCGCCAGCCCGACGACCTGCGGGTGCAGGTGACGATGGCGCTGCGCTCGCTCGAGGACCAGGTCGGACGCCGGCTCGGCGACTCGCACGACCCGCTGCTGGTCAGCGTGCGGTCGGGGGCGAAGTTCTCGATGCCGGGGATGATGGAGACGGTCCTCAACGTCGGGTTGAACGACTTCTCGCTGCAGGGCCTGATCGAGGCCTCCGGTGACGAGCGCTTCGTGTGGGACTCCTACCGTCGCCTGATCCAGATGTTCGGCAAGACGGTGCTCGGCATCGACGGTGAGGCGTTCTCGCACGCGCTGGACGCGACCAAGTCCCGAAAGGGCGTCAAGAGCGACGTCGAGCTCGACATCGACGACCTGCGGGGCCTGGTCGACGAGTTCAAGGTGATCGTCAAGGACCACACCGGGCGCGACTTCCCGCAGGACCCACGGCTGCAGCTCGACCTCGCGACCCGCGCGGTGTTCGACTCGTGGAACACCGAGCGGGCCAGGCTCTACCGGCGTCGCGAGCGCATCCCGCACGACCTGGGCACCGCGGTGAGCGTGTGCACCATGGTGTTCGGCAACCTCGGTGACTCGTCGGGCACCGGCGTCTGCTTCACCCGCGACCCGGCCACCGGCGTCCCCGGGGTGTACGGCGACTACCTGGTCAACGCGCAGGGCGAGGACGTCGTGTCCGGCATCCGCAACACCCTCTCGCTCGAGGACTTCGCCGAGGTCGACCCGGCGTCGTACAAGCAGCTGCGCCAGATCATGCGCCGGCTCGAGACGCACTACCGCGACCTGTGCGACATCGAGTTCACCGTCGAGCGCGGCAAGCTGTGGATGCTGCAGACCCGCGTCGGCAAGCGGACGGCGGCCGCCGCCTTCCGCATCTCGACCCAGCTCGTCGACGAGCAGCTGATCACGATGGACGAGGCGCTGCAGCGCGTCACCGGTGCCCAGCTCGCGCAGCTGATGTTCCCCCAGTTCGACGTCCGCGCCGAGCGGGTGCTGCTCACCCGTGGCATGGCGGCCTCGCCGGGCGCCGCCGTCGGTCGGGTGGTCTTCGACTCGGCAGCCGCCGTGGCCTGGGCGGCACGCGGCGAACGGGTGCTCTTGGTGCGCCGCGAGACCAACCCCGAGGACCTCGGGGGGATGATCGCCGCCGGCGGCATCCTCACCAGTCGTGGCGGCAAGACCTCGCACGCCGCCGTCGTCGCGCGCGGCATGGGCAAGACGGCGGTGTGCGGTGCGGACGCGCTGGACGTCGACGCCGCGGCCAAGGTCGCGACCGCCGGCGGGGTGACGATCAACGAGGGCGACCTGCTCTCGATCGACGGTTCGACCGGCGAGGTCTTCGTCGGCGAGATCCCGGTCGTCCCCTCGCCCGTGGTGCTCTACCTCGAGCAGGGTCTGGACGTGGCTCTCGAAGGGGTGGACGAGGGCGGGGCGGACGTCGTGCGCGCCGTCCACCGACTGCTCGAGCACGCCGACTCGGTGCGCCGGATGCGGGTGCGCGCCAACGCCGACAACGCCGAGGACGCCGACCGCGCCCGCCGGATGGGCGCCGAGGGGATCGGCCTGTGCCGCACCGAGCACATGTTCCTCGGTGACCGGCGGGTGCTGATCGAGCGGGTGATCCTCGCCGACACCGCCGCAGAGCGGGCCACGGCGCTCGAGGCGCTGCTGCCGCACCAGCGGGCCGACTTCGAGGAGCTGCTCACCGCGATGGACGGGCTGCCGACGACCATCCGGCTGCTCGACCCGCCGCTGCATGAGTTCCTGCCCGACCGGGCCGACCTGATGGTCGAGGTCGCGCTGGCCGAGGCGGACGGCGGCGCGCCGCCAGAGCGGGTGCGGCTGCTCGCCGCCGTCAACCGGCTGCACGAGACCAACCCGATGCTGGGCCTTCGCGGGGTGCGCCTCGGGCTGACCGTCCCAGGCCTGTTCGCCCTGCAGGTGCGGGCGATCGCCGAGGCCACCGCCGCCTTGAAGGCGGCGGGCGGCAACCCGCTGCCCGAGATCATGGTGCCCCTGGTGGGGTCCGTCATGGAGCTGCACCTGATCCGCGACGAGACCGACGCGATCCTCGCCGAGGTGCGTGAGAGCACCGGGGTCGACCTCGTCATCCCGGTCGGCACGATGATCGAGCTGCCCCGGGCGGCGCTGACCGCCTTCCGGATCGCCGAGGTCGCACAGTTCTTCTCGTTCGGCACCAACGACCTGACGCAGACCACGTGGGGCTTCTCGCGCGATGACGTCGAGGCGGCGTTCTTCGCGTCCTACCTCGAGAAGGGGGTGTTCACCATGTCGCCGTTCGAGAGCCTGGACGTCGACGGCGTGGGCCGGCTCGTCGACATCGCGAGCCGCGAGGGTCGTGGCGCTCGCCCCGACCTCAAGCTCGGCATCTGCGGCGAGCACGGTGGCGACCCCGAGTCGATCCACTTCTTCGAGCGCACCGGACTGGACTACGTGTCGTGCTCGCCGTTCCGGGTGCCGATCGCGCGGCTGGAGGCCGGGCGGGCCGTCACCGGTGCGAGAGAGGACGACCGCTCGGACGACGACGAGATCAAGCGCGGGTAAGCGCGGTCCGGCCGGCGCGGCCACCGAGGCCGGCGGCTGCTTCGCGCATAGGCTACGGAACGTGCCCGAGACGCCCCACGTGTCGCTGCGAGCGCGCGCCGAAGTCGACCTCGACGTCCTGTACGAGATCGCTGCGGACCTGGACACGTGGGAGGAGCGCAACCCGCAGGCGCCGCATCCCCTGACCAGGGATGGGTTCCTGGCCGGGGTCGCGCGAGCCACGGACGGCGCCACGTCCGGGGACAGCGTGTCCTTCGTCGTCGACCTCGACGGGGTGGCCGTGGGCGGTGCGTCGCTGTTCGCCATCGACACCTTCGCCCGCCATGCAGAGGCCGGGATCAGCCTGGTACCGGGTGCGCGCGGACGCGGCATCGGGACGGCGGCGATCACCGAGCTCGTCGAGTTCGGATTCGTGCGCTACAACCTGCGTCGGATCCACCTTCAGGCGATCGCCTCGAACACCCGCGCGATCCGCGCGTACGAGAAGGCCGGTTTCGTGATCGAGGGACGGCAGCGCCAGCACGCCTGGGTCCGAGGGGCGTACGAGGACATCGTGCTGATGGGCATCCTGCGCTCCGAGCCGGCCCTGCGTCAGACCCAGTAGGGCTGTTCCTGGAGTCGCGCAAGAGCCTGCACCTGCAAGGGGTGCTGCGGGTCATCCGGGTTCGTCGCGTTGGTGAGCGCCTTCCACATCGCCCAGCCGCGGGCCCTCGCCCAGGTGTCGGCCGACAGCCCCGCCGCGTCTGCGAGGATCTCGCGTTCCTCACCCTTGAGGAAGCCCCACGCGATGACCAGATCGCACGCCGGGTCGCCGACGGCGCACGTGCCGAAGTCGATCACGGCACACAGCCGGCCATCAGTGGTCAGCAGGTTGCCGACAGCGACGTCCCCGTGCACCCACACGGGAGCGCTCGACCAC
>JACMOY010000437.1 GCA_014377795.1 Actinomycetota bacterium
GCGAGCCGCCCACGACGCCGGGCTCACCGACGACGAGATCTGGGACGTGGGCTCGATCACGGCGCTGTTCGCCGCCTCCAACCGCTTGGCGCACCTGTTCGCGCTCGAGCCCAACGCCGAGTTCTTCACGATGGGCCGCTGACGTCGGGCGGCGCGCTCCGCGGTCATGAACACCGCCATGGTCGCGGTGAGCTGGTCGCCACCACCGCCCACTCGCCGCAACGGCGGTGGCGACGATGGTGGCCGTGCGGGCGCACGTCGCCCTACGATTCATGGCGTGAGCCGCCCGCCGGACTTCGTCGCGTCGGTGATGGCCGCCCGAGACCTCGTGGTCACCACTGCCCACCAGCACGCGTGGCGGGTCGAGCCACGGGAGTCGGCCCTGCCTTGGTACTGCGACCTCTACGACGGCACGCCGACCGGCGACATCGACCCCGCCCCCTTCATCACCTGGGTATGCCCGTCGCTGCGGGCCTGGCGCGACGCCTCCGACGTCCCGCAGCTCGACGTGCACCAGCCCGGCCCGCACTCCGACCTGGGCCGGGCGGTGGCGCGGATCGGGAGCCTGCTGGGCTGGACGTCGGGACGCCCGGCGGCAGCCGAGAGCCGGTATGTCTACACCGATCCGCAGGGGATCATCGACGATGCCCTGCGCAGGCGTATCGAGCACTGGCCGACGACGGGGCACGGGGACGCCGGCGTCCCGTTCCCGCAGCTGTGGTCGATCCAGGTCACCCGCGCAGGGCTCCTCGTCGACTCGACCTGCTGCTGGGGTAACGCAGCGGCCTTCGACCACCAGATCGGCCTGGCGATCGACCTCGCCGATCGCCTGCGGGCCCGGCGCTAGCGTTCCTGGGGGATGACCTCGGCGCCGGCGTGGCCACGGTCGCGGTACCGGGACGGCGTCTCGCCGACGATCTCGTGGGACCGTCGCCGAACGAGCCGGGTGACGTGCAGAGGACGGCGATGCAGGTGTCCTCGGTGACCGACGTTCCCTGTCGCAACAGGGCTTGGGCTCGCTCCATGCGTCGGGTCATCAGGTAGGGCTAGGGCGTCTGGCCGTACGCCGCCCGGCATCTGCACGAGCTCGGCGAGCGCCCCGGGCGTCAGAACCGGAGGCCAGCGCCGACGTCGGGCGGACCCCAGGGCACGAAAGGGTGGCCGCGACGTCTGGAAGCCACGTCGCACAACGACCCCGCAGCGGCACCGTAGCCACGCTTCTGGACCAGGCACCGGACTCGAGCTGACGGTCGGTCGCGACCACCCGTGGTGTCCATGCCCACCCGCGCACGTTCCATGCGGTCCCGGTCAGGCGCTGGTGCGGTCCTGCAGTCGCTGGAGGGTGGACGACGTCCGCAGCGCGCTGCGCCCAGCGGCCCAGGCGTCCAAGGTGTGCGTCGCGACGGCGGCGTCCATGGCGAGACAGGTGGCAGCTCCCAGGACGACGTCATCGAGTAGCCGCGGCTCGGCTGCGACGAGGGCACCGCACAGGTCGTGCGCGGCTATCTGCTCGTGGACGGCGTCCGCCTCGACGTGCTCATCGAAGAACTCGCTGGCGTCGGTGCCGAGGCCGAGGCGCTGCAGGCCCGACACCCACCGCTTCGCGGGCAGCGAGGACGTCATCTCGAAGGCGGCCAGGTGACCGCACAGGGCGCCACGAAGCCTGCGGTGCAGCGCGAACAGCGACAGTGCGTTGTTTGACGCGAGGACGACGGCAGGCACCTGGTCGAGGTAGGCGCCGGGCGCGTCGTCCAGGCCCAGAGCGCGCATCGTCGTCGCGAACAGCGTGGCGTGCATGCGGTCCAGGCGCCCGCCGCCGTACTCGTCGGACTGGATCTCGACCAGTGCCGCCTTGGCGCGCCCACGCAGCCGGGGGATGGCGAACGTCTGTGGGTCGCCCTCCTTGAGCTGGTACGGCGAGCGCATGATCAGCAGCTCGCGCACCTGCTCCAGGGTCGCGTGCCTGGCCACGTGCGCCGCGAGCGACGGGCCGGTGTCCGCAGCCGCCATCGCGAACAGGTTGCGGGGCAACGACGTCACCGTCCCGGGGGTCGTTGCGACGCTGGAGCGGATCGCGGCCTCGATCACCGCCTCGAGTCGCCCCCGGGCGCCGATCAGCGCGGGGTCCCACTCCCACCCGTCGTCGGCGCCGTCGAGGCCGCCGTAGTGCAGCTCGTACATCAGATACAGCGAGAGCTGGAGGTCGTCGTCCCCCAGGACGTCGGCCGCCGGGCGGTCGACGTCGGGGGGGCCCCCCGCCCCGGTGAGCGCCGCGGCGGGCCCCCCGCCCCCCCGGGCGCCGA
>JACMOY010000438.1 GCA_014377795.1 Actinomycetota bacterium
CAGTACCGGAAAGAAGACGACGGCGAGGGCGCGGTCCTCGTGACGAAGGAGAACGAATAATGGCAGACGAGCAGATCGAAGAAGGCGTGTACGGGGAGAACAGCCCCCAAGGCACGGTGCAGCCCGGCATCCGCGAAGAGACGGTGCAGGCGCACCCGCAACCGACCGGAGACGCCGCCGCCGACCCTGCGGGGGCCGACGACGTCTTCGCCCCGGTGCGGCGGAGTCGTCGGACGGCGGGTCGCCCGGCAGGGGCGCCCGCCACGGCCACGGTCACGGACGCAGCGCCCGCTGCGGTGGTCACGGACGCAGCGCCCGCGGCCCCCGTGGACGTGCCTGCCCCAGAGACCACGACAGCGGCCCCCAGGGTCCGCCGCCGGGCCGCCGGTCGCCCGGCAGGCCCGCCGCAGGGCTGATCCCGCACGCGACGACGGAGCCTCCGTGACCTTCGGGTCGCGGGGGCTCCGTCGTGCCGGGAGAGTGCGAGGCCCCCGACGACGGCCTCAGGGTGGCCCGGGGTCACCACCCGTTTGACCGTAGCGGCGCGGTGTCCGTACTGTGGGCCGAGGTCCTCCACCGCCGCGTCATGCGGCCTGCCCGCACCGCGTGGCAGACGTAGGGCCTCGGCCATGTGCACTCCACCGGTCCGCCGGGGCGTGCGAGGTCAGTCAGGTCCACCCAGTCCAGCGCAGGGAGCTTCTCGTGTACGCGATCGTCCGCAGCGGCGGCAAGCAGCACAAGGTCGTCGTCGGGGACGTCATCGAGGTCGAGAAGCTTGACGGCAAGGCCGGTTCGTCCGTGGCCCTGCCCGTCCTCCTCGTCGTCGACGGCGAGACCGTCACCCACGAGGCCGACGTCCTGGCCACCTACTCGGTCTCGGCCGAGGTCGTGGCCCAGTCCAAGGGCCCGAAGATTCGCATGATCAAGTACAAGAACAAGACCGGTTACCGCAAGCGCATCGGTCACCGCCAGAAGCACACCCAGCTTCGGGTGACCGCCATCGAGACGGGGAAGTAGGACCGCATGGCTCACAAAAAGGGCGCATCTTCGTCCCGCAACGGTCGCGACTCGAACGCCCAGCGCCTCGGCGTCAAGCGTTTCGGTGGTCAGGTCGTCAGCTCGGGTGAGATCATCATCCGCCAGCGCGGGACCCACTTCCACCCCGGTGACCTCGTCGGCCGGGGCGGTGACGACACCCTCTACGCGCTCGCCGCGGGAGCGGTGACCTTCGGCACCAAGCGCGGCCGCAAGGTCGTCAGCATCACCCCCGCCGAAGTCCTCGCCGAGGTCTGAGCGGTCTCGCACCCCAGTTCCACCGCAACGAGGGCGGACCGGTTCTCCGGTCCACCCTCGTTCGCGTTCCGCGGCCCCCACCGGGTCCGCACCCCCACCCCCGCAGGAGCCCCACCGTGATCACCTTCGTCGACCGTGTCGTACTGCATGTGTCGGCGGGTGACGGTGGGCACGGGTGCGCCTCGATCCACCGGGAGAAGTTCAAGCCCCTCGGTGGCCCGGACGGTGCCGACGGTGGCCACGGCGGTGACGTCATCCTCGTCGTCGACAAGAACGTGTCGAGCCTGCTCGACTTCCACTTCCACCCGCACCAGAAGGCCACCAGCGGCAAGCCCGGTCACGGCAGCATGCGCTCCGGCGCGAGCGGGGACACCCTCGAGCTGTCGGTCCCCGACGGCACCGTCGTCAAGGCTCCGGACGGCACCGTCATCGCCGACCTGGTCGGCGCCGGCACCCGGGTGGTCATCGCCCGGGGCGGTCGTGGTGGCCTCGGCAACGCCTCGCTGGCCTCCGCCCGGCGCAAGGCGCCCGGCTTCGCGCTGCTCGGTGAGCCCGGCGAGGGCGGCGACGTCGTGCTGGAGCTCAAGAGCGTCGCCGACGTCGCGCTCGTCGGGTTCCCCAGCGCCGGCAAGTCCTCGCTGATCAGCGTGCTCTCGGCCGCGCGGCCCAAGATCGCCGACTACCCGTTCACCACCCTCGCGCCGAACCTGGGCGTCGTCACCGCCGGCGGCACCGTCTACACCGTCGCGGACGTGCCCGGACTCATCCCCGGCGCCAGCCAGGGCAAGGGCCTGGGCCTGGAGTTCCTGCGTCACGTCGAGCGCTGCGACCTGCTGGTGCACGTCCTCGACTGCGCGACGCTGGAGCCCGATCGCGACCCGATCAGCGACCTCGACGCGCTCGAGGCCGAGATCGCGGCCTACGACGCGGCGACCGGGTCCGACCTGGGCGCGCGCCCCCGGATGGTGGTGCTCAACAAGATCGACGTCCCCGACGGCCGGGACCTCGCCGAGCTCGTCACCCCGATCCTGCACGAGCGGGGCCTCACGGTGCACACCATCAGTGCGGTGAGCCGAGAGGGGCTCAAGGAGCTCTCCTACGCCCTGGGCAACGCCGTCGCCGCCGCGAGGGCAGCCAAGCCGGAGGAGGCGCCCACCCGCATCGTGCTGCGCCCCACCCCCGTGGACGACAGCGGTTTCACCGTGTCGAAGTCCGAGGACGACATCTACGTCGTCACCTCCTTGCGGGCCGCCCGCTGGGTGCGTCAGACCGACTTCAGCAACGACGAGGCCGTGGGTTACCTCGCCGACCGTCTCGCCCGCCTCGGCGTCGAGGAGGCGCTGGCCCACGCCGGGGCCGGCAAGGGCGACGACGTGCAGATCGGCGACGTGCTCTTCGAGTGGGAGCCGACCACCCTCGCCGGGGTCGAGCTCGACTGGGGCCTGCGCGGCACCGACCCGCGCCTGGGCGCCGAGGTCCGGGTCCGCGCCGACGAGCGTCGAGTGCTCAAGAAGTCGCGCCGCCAGGAGCGCCTCGCCCAGTCCGACCCCTCGCTGCAGCTCAGCGATGTCGAGCCGGACGCGCCGGACGACGACTCCGTCTGGTGAGCGGGGGCGTCCCGGGCGCAGCCGCGGCCAGGTCGGTCGCGACCGCCCGCCGGGTGGTGGTGAAGGTCGGGTCGTCCTCGATCACCACGGCGGCCGGTGGACTCGACGTCGACCGGGTGGGCGCGCTCGTCGACGTCCTCGCGGCCCGTCGGGCCACCGGCACCGAGGTCGTCCTGGACTCCTCGGGAGCGATCGCGGCCGGGCTGGCCCCTCTCGGCCTGGGCCGTCGTCCGCGTGACCTCGCCACCCAGCAGGCTGCGGCGAGCGTCGGTCAGAC